>PIVQ01000007.1 GCA_003354055.1 Desulfobacteraceae bacterium
GCAACCGACTACTGGAATTAATTTTTTTTAGTGTTTTGCGGGGTTTTCGGTGAGGTCTGTCCAAAATCAGCCTAAAAGATAGATCCTCCCCCCTTTTTCGATGAATACAACCTGAGGTTGTCGAACAGCGTTGAATATTGACCCCCATCAGCGTCCAACCTTGACCCCTTCGACATAAAATAGGAATCGTCTTTGAAAGCTAACTCACCTATGAACACAGGCTTTTCAATAAAACCGTTTGCTGCTCGGATAACCTCTTACTGGGGTCAATATCACGCTGACTGGGGTCAAACTTGGACGCTGTTTGACAGACCTGCACTCACTATCGGGTGATGCATATTTTCAGATTGGATAATCTGTCGTAAGTGTGAATCAGGTTATCATTATAACGTTTAAACCACGGGGAGCGGCTTTTTGCGCTCCTGTTCATTTTTTTATTGGGCAAAGTCCATTATTTATGGATATATTCCTTCTGGTTCTACATTCAGAACAACTTCACAATCACACCCTCCACCATGGGCAAGTAATGCCATCAAGGTTGGGTGTACTGGACAATTGTTAGTTTTCAACCATTTCGTTGTTAATGACAAATCATGATTACAACCTTTAATAGGAACCTTTTCATCAAGCCACTCTATAAGTGATTCTAATTGAAAGGATTCAATCGGCATCCATGACAACCTATCCTCGGATGGGCCAAATAAGGAATATGGATCGCCTTCTGTACAAAGAGACCAGTCATCAATTAAATTCTCATCACTGAAAAATTTTAAAACAGCTTGTTCATCAAATCCATTTCTTTTCAACCAGTCAATGGTAAAAGTGAAATCATTTGTATGCCCCTCAGTCATAACTCTTTCACCAACAAAACTGAGTAAGTTTAGCATGTCACCCCGTGATATAGGCGAACGTTCTCGACGGTCTTTTTCACGGCGGGCAATTTCTGCTTTAATAGCAGCCTCACGTTTTCTTTTTTTATCATTTTTACTCATTATAATGCCCAACATGGTGATAACAGGCGTGGCCCTTCATTTGCCACGTCCAGTTCACCTACTCATTATACATTCTCGATTACTTCAAAAGAATTAAACGCCAATTTTGTGTTTTTGATTTTTATATCTTCTTTATAATCTGAAAGGATAGGATTTATATCTTGTGATTTCAATTCTGATCTTGGCCCTAAAATTATCTCACGAAGCTGTAAATTGTTTTCAAAATCCATGAAATAAAATCCTGTTTCATCTTGCTCATCCAGATTTGCCCAAGCTCTTACTTCATCTTCATATTTCCAGTCTATATATTTATACCTAAGCAAATCCTCAATCAACTCTTCTGTAATCCCACCACCATACAAATCCATATCAACATTGAATTGGATTCGCTTCTCTCTGTAGATTACTTCTTTTAAAATCGTATTGTTGATATCAAATCCGAGACAAACTCCTTTGTGTTTATCGCCATAATGGCTCCACATCAATGGATTATGCCAATCCTTCGTAAAACAAATGACCCCCCAATTCTTGGAAACAATATTTAGGAGGAGATCAAATGCATTTTTGTTTTCCTCTGACTCAAGCTCTGTTCCCATTAATTCAAAAGGATCATTAAGATCTTCCAAAAGTGAAATTTTAATCCTATTATTTTTGATGTTGTTTAGGGCATGTCTTTCAGATGTAAGATAATATACGCGCATATTTTTTGATGCCTAATGGTAATTTAATGTGAAGCTCAGTTGTTTGCGGTCAACTGAAGCGCTTGGTTGGGCTAATTGCCGTTCTGACTACCGTTCTTTGTTCAGTTCAATTCTGTTCACTTTTTCTATCAACTGATTACGAATACGATCCAGAACGCCAACGATTTCCATGGGACTGAAGCAAAACCTGTTAACGTCTACATTCAGTTCCTGGCGTAGTCGGTCAATACAGTCTTCGTCTCTAATGTTCTGCAGATTCTCTTTCTTGGCCAATTCCTCAAGCTGTCGTACACCGTATCGAAAACGATAGCCATTCACAAAGTCAAGATTTGAGGGCACATTGAGCATCCTGTCATAGCTGTCCATATACCGCCCAGTAAACTCTCTATATTCGGGAACAGTATCCTGTTCGGTCATGCCTCCCTCTTGGTTGTAGCCATATAGTTCAAGTCGTACCCAGTGTTCCAGGTCCTTGAGATCAAGAAGTTGTGATAATCGAAGCGTATGTGGTAGAATTTGACTAAGCGGTTTTTCTGCCCCTTGACCTTGAATCCAGTGGATGAGTTCTTCAGGTTTTGAGAATGAATTAAGTCCATTCTCGGATCGTGTTCGTATTCTCCGATAAATTTCAACACCGCCAAACACAACACCACAAATGATGGTCCACGGTTCATAGTTTCCAGACGGATCGCGTATCCACATGACGGCAAGTACTGCTGTCGTTATTGCTGTTATGATTTCAACAACAACCAGAAACACTCTCATCTCCTTAACCAAGATACTTTTTTATAAAACCCAACAATATGATGTCAAGACCTGGACAACTTTCATGATTCGATAGCTATCTGGATATCATACGGATATGAAGAATACCCAGATCTGGTTATTGCCTTTTTATCTCCTGAATTCAATTACATTTTTTTAAAACTACGATTTCACGAGGCAATTAAATTGGAGATTATCAAGACCTTGCCTAAAATAGCAACTATAAAGATTATACATCTTTAGCTTACAGTTCGGGTGTAACGCGGCACGTAATCTAAGGAATTCTGGCAGGGAATCTCAGAATTTTAAAATTTGAAAATGAAAGAGATTATTCTATTATCATTACTTTTGAACGACAGAGTTGAGCAGCGGGACTTTTTCCGTCCGCTCAAACGGCGGGTTACATTTCAAGACTTGGAAAGCCTATATTCTCTATTGAAATTTTCTTGCAGTAATTGGTTCAGTGATACCATGGTGGTAACCCTCTATATCAAGAGTGTTTTCTTGCTTATAATAATTGCCCTCAATGTCTTGAAATTTGAAAGTTATTTTAATTAGACCATTGTATATACCATCTCTCTTAATAGAATTTAAAAGATTTTGCGCTTTATCAGAATTCCCCACATAAGCATCGTTATTAGTATAACATTCGAAGACTTCGACTTTCTCTTCATTTGGTAAAAGACAACCGATACTTTTTATTTTTGCATACACATCTTTATTTCTTTGAATACTATGCCTGAACCATATTTTGTCAATTGATATGTTAATTGCAGGACCATTTCCAATATTTCTGACAGAAAAATTTTCTAGAACTGGCACCATGTTTTTAGTGGTTATATCATGTATTAATGAAGGCATTATAGAAAGCCTACGCTGTTTTATAATTTCATTGGTCTGATTTTTTGTTATTTTTTGGAGTTTAAAGGTGTAATACGTGTAAATGAAAAGTACGATCAACGTAAGGGTTAAAACCCCCCATGTTAGCCAATCTACAAGAGTTGCATCATGAAACTCAAATACTGAATTAAAAAGAAAGATTTCCATAGTCCTTTATAGATTGATAAAAAATTTAAAACAACAGGAGAACATGGCTAATTTTTAGAAATTGTACTGAAATGTAACCATTTATTATCAGGTCAATTTTCCCTGATAAGTTGATATTAGAGTATAAATCGGGCCAAATTCCTTTGTCTAAATTCGAACTTATTGAAAATCGATTCTATCGAAATAAATCTTTCAATAGTTTGGAAACAATCATCTCCTGTCGAAAAATGCAACAGTAAACAAAATATATTATTTTGATTACCCTGCAGTGGCAGAGATCCAGGGCATCAAAACACGATTTCTGAATTCAACTTTCTAATAAGTTTACAAAGACATTATAGAGAATCGACAGTGGAGATAAATTTTAATCGGTTCTCTTATTTTCTTAGGATTGATTTGGTTTTGTCTCCAAACTGCTGAAGATTGATCTCACCATCTATGTATTGGTGGACTGATTCGACAAAATCTCGAAGAGACAAAAGGCCACC
Organism: Desulfobacteraceae bacterium; assembly: GCA_003354055.1. The sequence continues at coordinate 3,994 of PIVQ01000007.1, forward strand.
TACTCTTTTTTCAAGCTGAGTCCTTAATTTTTGGTCATGTCCTGGAAGAAAGTGGCCATTTACTGTCTCACTGCCACACCCACATTCACAAATCATAGATGTCACCTTTTATTTTTTTCTAACTGCTGCTAATCAGCCGCGCGGCTTTTTTGGTCGGCTGCATCAGCCAGGTTATCTGACATTTTTTCCATGTCTTCCAATAATTCATCCAAATCTAAAGACAAGTAGCTTTCATTAATCAACCCTTCGTTCAAAGAACAGGGGCCAGTCTTAAAGCCGACAATGACAACATGAATGCCCTGTTCAGCTATAAGTCGTATGGCTGGAACAAAGTCTGTGTCTGATGAAAATAGTACTATCGTATGAGGTTGCATCATAGATTTTGAATGCGTCATCATTCTTATGAACACCGTAAGATCGACACCTTTTTGTTGTTTTGTGAAATGACTAACTTCCAATACAGTAACACCTTTTTCGTTCTGAAGTTTCTTTATTAGTTGTTTTCTGTCGTCTCCTCCGTTAAATGGGCCAATTTGTCCTTTATCCGAGCAGATGAATTCCGTTCGGATGAATGGATGACCATATAATCCTTCTGAAGTTAACCTTTGCTGCACTACCGTTTGCAGAATTGGGAAAGATAGTTTGTTCAATACATATTCTTTCCCCTTGCCATGCCTATCCAGATCATTAATGAAATTATGTCCATCAATTACTATCGAAAATGCCATTATTGCACCTCCATAATTTCTGAGAATCCATGAAAAGATCAAGTTGATCATTGGGGCCGCATATCCTGTAAATATCGATTGATATACGACTATAAATTTTAAATATTTTATAGAGAAATCCTTAACAGTATGAAAAAACATTGTAAAGAAAAATTAAGAATCAACTTATTACATAGATAGGTTTCTTTTTATCTGACATCAGAAAATAAGCTCATTTCCTGATACTCTTTGAGTTCGTAATTTGAATAAATCAATTCATTGGCTTCTACCGGGCCTTTTTGGCTCACCGTATATAGTAATGAGACCTCTTTATATTGAAAAGCCTTGAAGACTTTCCGGATGTCTGGGTGGTCGTTTATAGAAAGCATGAACTTGCCCTGAATACCTTTCAGGGTTTTGGCCAGGGCTTTGAAATCAGCCAGGGTGAAGTTGTGTTTGTAGTCCGGGCATTTGTAGTATGGGGGATCGCAATAGAAGAAAACCTCCGGGCCGTCGTATCGGGTGATTAAGTCTTTCCAGGTCAGGTTTTCAATGTGGACACCGGCCAAGCGGAGATAAATCTCGGACATTTCTTCCTCAAGGCGCAGCAGATTGATGCGTGGTGGGCCGTCTGTCTGGACACCGTATGACCGGTTTCTTACCCGGCCACCGAATGCCAGGCGCTGGTTGTAGTAGTAGCGGGCTGCCCTTTGGATATCTGTGAGACCTTGGCCTGCAAGTTGACCTTTCCAGTCTTCGAACCATTCACGGGATGACAGGCACCACTTGAATTGTTTTAAAAACTCTTCCATGTGTGACTGGACCACGCGGTAAAACGATATCAAATCACCGTCAAGATCGTTTATGACCTCTGTTTTAGACGGTTCTTTTCCGAAGAATATCCAGGCACCGCCGCAAAATACTTCGCAATAGGTTCGATGATCCTGGATCAGGGGAATGATCTTTTTAGACAGTTTGGATTTACCTCCGATATACGCGAGCGGGCTTTTCATGGACTTTTTTTCCTCATCTTGATATATCCCTCATGCTCGGTCCGAGCTGGGGAAGTTGTCAATTTTTGATGTCTGGTCTGCGTGTTCAGTCCATTCGCCCTGAGAGTGTTACAGCACTGATCAGAGCAGCTTCCCTACTTTCTTAGATGGCTTTCAGCTACGCTGCAAAGAAAAGAAAAAGCCCGGAGATAATAAATATCAGGCCGCACCCCAGACCCAGAATTCCAAAAAACATAGTTGGCCCCAGGTCATCCGTATTGGTCTTTTGTCCCACTTTCCAAGCTTTGTTTATAAGTCCAAAAATTCCGATGAAACTAACGACCATTATTATTTTTGCAATTAGCATATTCTTTCCTTATTGAGCTGTAAGATAAACATTCTAAACCTTTGGTACCTCTGCATTGAATGACACGGTCAGGCCGTCGTCATAGATTTTGGTGATTACTTTGGTCAGGCTCCAGGAGCCGTTCACGCCCGAGCGGATGCCGGAGACATTTATCTTTCCCTCTGCAAACATGTCCGACCTGGGACTTACCGATCCCCGGAGGGTGGCGGTACCGCGATCCAAACGATCCAGGCGGGATCTTGCCGCTTGTTCTGCCCGGGCCTGGGTGGTGAAGGGTGAACGGATCACATAGACCGGCTTTCCGGATCCAATGGTGACGGGCTTTTTTTCTCCGGCCTGGATGTCCTGGTAAAAGGCTGTCACAGCTTTGTATCTGCCACGGTCCGGGGCCTGCATTTCCCAGCCCGGATCCACAAAATCGGAGCGGGTCAGGTTTACTGTGGGCAGGCTTTTACCGGTGGCGGTTTTGGCCTGGCCTTTTTTGACCATGAGTAGACGGTGGGATATTGGCTTGGCTATTGCATCATGTTCACGGCCCAGGCGGGTGAGCAGATGCATGTCTGATTCTTCGGTCTGGTCCAGGTGGGCAAAGCGGATCCCGGCTAGCTCGGCACCCACCACCGGGGTCAGATTGTGTTCCCCGGCTATGGTGGCCACAATGTCAGAGAGCGTGACATTGTCCCAGGGCCGGGTCTTCTTTTCTTTGAGGGTGGCCGTCATGTTGGCGGCCTTGGCTTCGATGATCAGCTTGTCCGGAGGACCGATGATTCCCACGTCATCCACCACAAAGGCTCCCATGTGGATCAGGTGCTGCTTGCCGTCTTTTTCAGAGCCTATTTTGATATCCAGCTCCGCACCTTTTGCGGGCAGCTCAAATGGGTTGCCCCTGTCATCCAATTCGATGGTGGCCCGGTCGCTTTGGTATCCGGTCTCGTCCGTGACTTCCAGGCTGATCAATCGCTGCTTGATCAGGGCTGTGATATCGCTGCCATTGGCTATTATGGTAAAGATCGGTGTCATTAATCCCAGAGCCTCACGGTGGTGGTTTCGGCGATGTCAGGTTCCAGATCCGGCAGGGTGATTTTCTGACCGGCAGAGAAGACTGTTCCCTGATCGCCCAGACCCGGATTTGCCACCAGGACGGCCTCAACTGTCCCGGATGCGTTGCCGTAATACTCCCAGCAGATCCGGTCCAGCATATCCCCGTCCTTAGTCCTGTAAATCATTGTTCCTCCCCGTAGTGAGACAGACGAAGGTTAAAGGATTGCTTTTTAGGAATGCCGCCCGGCAGGAAGGTGGTCTGGGTTTCCTGGATCTCTTCAATACACCATTTGCCCCAGATGTTGCCCTGGCCGTCCACCAGGATCAGGGGCTGCCCGGCCCCGGCTTCCGTCCGCATTTTGTTCAATTGGCCAATGCCGCCTTTATATAGAGGATAGATATCACCGGACAAATCCATGGTCTCTTTGCCAGGCCCGATATATTGTAAAGCCGGGCGCTGGCCGATGCGGTTTTGAACCGCCCAACGATATGGCGTGGTGCGCTTCAATTCCTGATACGCTGCCGTTGGAAGGCTAAATCGATAATCTCCCAGACCCATCATTACATCAGTCATGGAGCTGGCCTCCTTTCAAACGTTTGATCCGGTTCATCACCTCATCTGCTATGGCACGGGGATCCTGGCCAGGCTTGGGATAAATGTTAAAGGATATAGGGCCGGAAAATGCCATAGCAGCCTGCGGTGATGGCGCGGCCGGAGCCGGAGACGGCACCGTTTTTTCAGGTGTGCTTTCCATGACCTGTGCTGCACCTTCCCCAAGCTTTTCACCAAATAAACTGCCAAGGATCCCACCGGCGATCCCGCCGATAGCCGTGCCGACAATCGGCACCACACTACCCATGGCGGCTCCTGCCATCGCTCCTGCCATCCCGCCTCCGGTCCGACCGAGAGATCCGCCGATCTTGCGTTTATTTCCACTTTTCAAGGCAGATCCCATGTCCATCATGCCTGTCAAAGCAGCCAACGGCCATGCAGCCCGTCCCAGTAACCGAGAGCCGCTTCTTAACAATTTGCTGCCTTTGGCCATACGCAAAAGATTGCCCGCTTTTCCAAGCCGACCCGGACGTACCGCCTTGCTGGCACGGGTCAGGCTCCCGGCTTTTCCCTTTCTTTTTCCACGCCCGCGACGGCGGCCGCCTTCGGCATCATCCCCCATACCAAACCGGGCCGCTGGCCAGTTCACCACCCGTACATTTTGAGTGTCAAACCCGCCTCCGGAGGCAAGACCAGGTCCGCTGCCGGACGTTCCTTTTTTACCCTTGCCAAAGAAATTGCGAACCCCTTTATAAAGGCCCACACCCTTTCTTACGGCCAGGGCACCGGCCAGGCCACCGCCTGCGATGGTCAGCCCTGTAAATAGTTTATCCGCCCCTTCGCTGCCCAGCTTGGTCAGCATATCTGCTGCTGTTTCAATGGGGCCGGTCAACCGATGTTCGGCGAAGCGCTCCCAGGCAGCACCGATCATGGTTATGGATGCGTTAAAGGTATCTGCTGCCCGGGCTGCATCTTTCTGGGTGGTGGTTCCATCTGCCTGGACAGAATAAAACTCCTTGAGTTTATCCAGTTCCCCTGTCTTTTGATATTCGGAGGCGGCCTGGCTGAATGCCCGGACTGCTTCAGCATCAAACACTTTCCCTAATTCCACCTTGTCCCCGCCAGTGGTTTCAATGATTTCGGTCATCAGCTCATTGATAGGTCTCAAAGCCCGCTTGCCTTCAGCCATCTTCTCCGGGTCAAAGAGTTCAATCCCCAGATTCTCAAGTTTTTTGATTTTGGCAGGATCGGTCAGGGTTCGGAGGGTGGCTTCAAAGGCGGTCGCGGCCATCTCAGAAGAACCGGTTCCCATCCTGATCATCTGAAGGGCGGCTCCCATTTCTCTTAATGCCGTGGTACCTTCTCTGCCGGTTGCCGTATAAGCCGTGATTACCCTGGGTCCCAGGGCGGCCAGATTCTGAAGCGTAAAGGCACCGGATTTGCCCTGGACATTCAGAATATCAATGGCTTCAGCAACCTTTCCCGGAGCTTTGATCCCCATTTTTTCAAACTCACCAAACAGCTCACCGATATTGGCTCCGGTGGCTCCGGTGGCCTGCATGGCCAGGCCGATGTTCCGTAAATTCTGTTCGGCAAAGGCCAGGTTACCGGTCTTCTCTACAATGGATTCAACACCGGCAAGAATCTCTTTAGGATCCACCCGGACATCATTTTGAAGAGCAGTAGATTCAATATCCCTTTTGAGCTGCTTCATACGCTTTGAGGAATAGCCTGCCTGGATACCCAGCCGCTCGATCCGCTCCTGGGCATTGCCAACATTGCGGATGGTCATCCCGGCTCCGACAGTTGTCACAAGGCCGGTATACCGGTTTGCGGTTTTGTCTAATCCTTTATTCATCAGGTCAAGGGCCTGGCGCTGCTTGCCCAGGTCCATGGTATTTTTCCGGAGGGATTTACCCCATCCCTTCATTGTCCGGGTGCTGCGCTGATAGGCCCGGGTGAGGGTTCCTGTCCGGTGTTCGGTCTTGCTCAGGGCACGGGCCTGGGTCTGGCTGGCGATTTTGGCCAGTCCGGCAGAGCGCCGGGCCTCGTTGCCGATGCCCTCAAGCCCTTTTGCCGTCTGCTTAAGATTGCTTTGGAGGGACGAATCCCTCCGTGCGGTCAATCTTAATCCCAGTTCCAACTCACGCCCCATGCTCAATTTCCCTCATTGTTTGATGCCATTGTGCCAGTTCTTCCAGATCCATTGCAAAAAAAACGGATAGGGGCTGCCTTAAGCCCCGGGCCGTCTCCGCTACGATTCTGCGGAGGCGGCCAGTATCTGCTTTGGGAAGCGCAACTCATCAAAGGCATTGTTCACCACCTCCCAGTCGCTGGCATACAATATTTCAATCAGGCTGGGGAGCTGCTTGGCCATTTTTGCTACGGCTTGAACACGGCGCTCATCATCGGTATTGCCCAGCTTGGATGTTGCCAGAATATCTCCAACCTTGGGACGGCCAATGGTCAGCTTGGCTATGACACCGGCCTCATCGTCTTCACCTCCCAGCTCTATTGGGAATTCCAGATAAACAATCCGGGTCATATTATCCGGGCGTTCAATATAGGGTGGGATCAGTTTTTCTTTCTTGTCGGTTTCAGGCATCACGCCTCCTTAGTTTTATAGTCCAAGTGCCTTACGTTGCTCTGCCAGTTGATCCACGCCATTGATCTTCCGGATCATGTTTTCGGCATCGATTTCAACTTTGTCCTGGCCGTTAATACTCAGTTTGTAATACCGGCAGGAAATAGCCGCTTTCAGTGTGGCTTTATCTCCGGGTTTCCATGTACCGGGATCCTGTTCCTTAAATCCACCCCGCATGGTTATGATAACGGCGTCGGTTCCATTGTCATCCTGTCTCGCACCACGGATGGTAAGGGCCACGGCATTTCCGTCCACCAGGCCGAACAGGGCAAAAAGGTCCTCGCTGTATTCGGTAAAAGTGATGGACGCCTCCATCTTTTCCATGCCCATATCCAGATCCACGGGCATGTCCATACCGCCCGCCCGGTACTCTTCCATTTTTAGGGCCAGCTTGGGCGGTCCGATGTCCTCAACCTTTCCCGCGTATCCCTTGCCATCCACAAAGGCCGTCATGTTCTTAATAAGTTTTGGCAGCATATGCCCTCCTTTAGCTTACGGTCAGAACCTGATCCATCATTTCCTTATAATAGCCGCTTTCCCTGTGTGCCCTGAAGACCAGGTGTTCCAGGGGGGCAGGCGGTTCAAGATCAAAATCCATGTAAAGTTTGCCAGCCATGAGCTGATCCTGGGTGTTTAAACTGGGATCAAGCCAGCACTTTCCGCCCAGAAGCGCTTTCTTCGCTGTCAGGTGGCGCAAATAGGCATTGACGCCTTCCTGAATATCAACGATCAAGTTGCCGCTCTGTGGCCTGTCCATGGCCCATAAATGAGCCTCATCCACACTTTCATAAATCATGTCAGCCGTACGGCGAACAGACACAAAGGCCCATAACGGATCCGTGGCACAGCTCCGGTTACCCCAAAGGCGATACCCGTTTTTATGGACAATGGTGGCCACCTCCTTTTCGTTCATCAGGTTGGCCTCGCAGTTGGTATCACTCAATGAAAAATCAATGGGCCGGGCAGCCCCTACAATACCGTTTATGATTTGGTTTGAAGGACTCCACCAAAACCCCTTGGTTGCATCCATCTTGGCCATTAAACCCGCCACCCTGGCAGATGCCGGTTTGTTAACAGCAACATTGCCCACCGTATCCCAGACCTTAACGCCGGGATCCACCACATAAATCCGATCACTCCCCCAGTCTTCCCGGTAGGTAATGGCATCGGCCATATTGGTGTTTGGTCCGTCTGCAATGATCACGGCTCTAAGGCGCTGGGCAATACCCTGAAGCTCTGCCACAACAGGGTTGGCAACATCGCCTGGGCGGTCACTGGTGAATCCCGTGGCGATCAGGATCCGGGGCGTGACCTTGACCTCATTCTCTGCCCCAAGCAGGGCATGAACCCCGGACAATGATGCGGAACTGCCAACGATATTGGACAAGGTTGCAGCGGCATCCGCGCCCTCTTCAACCCGGATGACCACAACCGCAGCCCAGACCTGGTCAAAAATATCGTCCAGGGCATCCTTAAGGGTGCCGGTGGTCCCCAAATCCACGCCAAGGCGGGGATTGCCTGCCATCAGGACCGGGGTGTTTAATGGGAATTTGACCGCATCGGCATCCGGCGCTGTTCCCACCAGGCCGATGACTGAGGATTTAACCGTTTGAATCGGCCGGATCCCGTCATCCACTTCCACGGTTTCAATTCCGTGTAAAAATTGTTCTGGCATATTGCCTCCTTTGATTAAAAATTATTCCGAATATACTGTGCTTATCTTCCCCAGCTCTTCTTGGGCAATTGTGAGGTCTACCACGGCAGCCACCTTTGCTTCCTGTAGGCTTTGCCATGCATAAACATCTGTTAAAAGCTTTTTACCGGCTGCCTTTACCTTGGTATACAAAGCTGCATCCATCTTGACGAAAATCCCTTCAGACGCCCGCCACTTATCAACCACATAATCAGGATCAAGTGATAATTCCGCCTGGAAATCCTGATAACTGACCCGGGCGCTGATATCCGTATCAAAAAGAATCCCGTCAACGGTTACACCAGCATCCCTGGCTTGCTTTTTCCCCTCATGTATCGTTTCCTTGACGGCAGTTTGGGCTGCATGCAGATCAAAAATCCATTCAATCCCATTATGTTCTTTATGATATTTTGATGGTGGGTTTTCCTGAATACATCCATCCGGCAAATCAACACCGACCTCTGTGATTTCAACCCGGGTACCATTTTCTTGGTAATAATATTGGCCGATACGATTTGTTATTATCCGCCAGGACATATCCACCAACACGGCACACTCGTTTTCAATAGTTACTGGCGGTTTGACTATGGACGATGTCAGCCGATTATAAAGATACTTGTCATTCTTAGCATGGGTATCCGGGCTATACATTGGGTTTAACCTGGCCTCAGAGTCCTTTTCGGGCATATAAATTCCAGTGTCTGAGGCTGCATTATATAAAGTTGCCATCAGTAAAAGATTCCTCCCCATTTATTTCTGCTTTTTGGCCTTGTTTCCTGGCCGCCGTTTGCATTAACAATCCCATTGCCACCGGACTGATTATTTCTTACAAGCCCCCATGGGCCAGCGCCATCTGGCACACCAGCAATAATGCTGTGATTATGGTTCCTAAACTGATCATCCTGGATCGTACCCACATTATCTCCACCTATACCATCTCCCCTGTCTGCTCGTGTCGCTGCATCAGGATCGACTCCGGCCCCGTGATCCCAGGTACGATCAAAAAGCCCTCTGTCGTCCATTAAGCAAAAATATTCCGCAGCGACCCCGGGCGGAGTGAATTGCCGTCCAATTTTAGCAAATAATTCTGGGAAATCAGCAATAAGCAACTGATCGCCGTTCCTTTCGAGCATTTTCCGATCAATTTTTTCCTGCTCTGACGGGACATAATCCAGATTGACGTTTATCCCGACCCTGGAATCGACAATGATTTGTTTTATCTGCTCTGCTGTTAGATGCTTTGCTGAGTTCTTAATGTGGTCTTCCCAGTTTTTTGCCTGGGCGTCAGACAAATGCTTTGTCTTTTCTTCATCCTCACTTGTCGGATCCAGATGAAGCAAGACATGGGCGGCCATTTCCGCCTTGGTCGCAAGAACCACAGCAGGATCAACAACCAGATTCACCACATCCGCATTCTCAAAATGAACCGGCAGCCGCAATACCATATCCCGGACAGATCCGTCCGCTGCCACAGGCTTTTCCGTTACAGGAAAATTGCCCACAAAACACAACTGGCCGTCAGCGCTTTTCAGCCCGACTTCACGAATGGTGAAAGGACCGTCTCCGGCCGGAATGGCAAACTCAAAAACAATTGTATTGGGATCATCCTTACTCCGGACCTTGCTGCCGATGGCCCCGGACCAGACCTGATTCACAAGATCTGGCTGGCCTTTGTTCGGGATCACCTCGGCCCCGTTACCATCCCCCACTACAGCCGTGGTCACATCAAAGGGAATCGCCAGTGTGGCATCCCCAAATTTGGTTAATCCGTTATCTGTCCAAAGTGTATAAAAGTCAGTCATAGCGCTCCCTAAACATCATCCCCGATGCAGATGCGGCCCAGGGGATAAACGGTTGTAATAATTCCGCAGGTGACGGCGGCCGAAAAGGTAGGGACCTGGCTTAAGCCTACCGGGGTCAACTGGATGGTTCCCAGATGGCTTCTTGTGTTCTTCGCACCCCTGGCCACCCGTTCCACTTCGTCATAGGTATCCTGGTTTACGGCATACCCGGCAGGGACAAGAATATTCAAATCAAACGTTCCCCGGGTCCCTTCAGGATCCTTCTCCCACCACTCAATCACCGTCACGTCAAACCCCAGGGATTTCAGGGCCACGTCCAAAGCCCCCCGGGTGCCTTTGTGCCGGTGGACAATAGGACTGTTTTTGATGACCTGGCGTTTCTGGGTCACGCTCCAGGAGGGATCCCATTCATCCACGGAAAGCGCCCAGGCAAGCCACGGTAAAACCGCTTCAGGGCAACGGTCCGGATTCCATAAATCCCGGATAGGCACCTCAATGCCTTCGATCCGGACGGCCTGGGTGCCGTCAATGGCCCGTTCTAAAGCTGAGCTGTTTGGCGGTAGAATAGTCATACAGGCTCCACACTGATACCGGTGCAATAGGGAGCCTGGTGCCCCAGGGCACTGATGTCGGTTGCCGGGCTGATCAGGTTCACTTTCTTGACACCTGGCTGATGAAGGGCCGCTTTTAAACCGGAATCGGTAACAGAATCGCCCAACTGATGGCGGGCTGTGGTGTATTCGGTGGTTTTGGTGATGGCTGCCTGTTTAACCACGTCTTTGTCAGGGCCGTCATAAAACTCCAGGGTTGCGGTCACGGCATAATTCAATATTTCCGCACCCTGAACCGTGACTTTATCTGTTAAAGGCCGGACCATGTTAAATTTCAACGCGGCTTCCACCTCATTGATTAGATCCAGATCCGGAGTGCCGTCTCCGTTGCGCCCCAGAATCGTGACCACCACCTCAACCGGATTCGGACTGTCCACAGACGCCGCCCGGCAGTCGGTCACGCTTAAGGCATGGAAAATATAAGCCCCGTCCGGCCCGGCCGTGGAAAATCCTTCAGGAGCCATCTGCACACGATTTCTGAATTCATCATTAGGTTCCATGGTGGGATCCACGGGCGGTACCGCCTCCGGATCCCCGGGATCAAGGGTCTTTCTTTTCACTGGAGTCAGGGCCGCAAGATGATCCAGATCACCGTCATTACCAAAGGCCAGCATGACAGCCTTGGCCCCGTCATTGACCCGCTGGCGCAGACCCATTTCACGATAAGCGCCGGTTTCCAGCAATTTCACCACCGGCTCGGATTCAAAATCCAGCTCGGCAGCCGCCTCCGGATACCGCCCGAGAAAATCCGCTTTCCATTCCTCAAGGATCGCCTCAAAGGACAACTCTTCCACAACCTGGGGAGCGGGAAGCTGAGACAGATCTATGGCTGAAAATGCGCTGTTCATTGGATGATAATTCCTTCCATGGTCACAAGTTTGCCTTCAGGCATATAGATGCCCACCAGATCAAGAACCAACTTTCCGGCGCTGGCCGCGGCCACCAGAACCCGGGACACCTTATATCGGGATTCCCATTTGTCTATGGCTTCGGCTGTGGCTGCAAAAATGTCTACATTCAGGGCCGGGGTCATGGGGTTGTCTATCAGGTCCGGCAGTTTAGAACCGTAATCCCGACGCATCACCCGGGTGCCGATGGGGGTGCCCAGAATGTCCTCAACGCTCTGGCGCAGATGATCCTGTCCGGTCAAATCTTTGCCGGTGGCAGCGTTCATGCCCATGTTATTTGCCGTCTGCCTTTTTGGCTTTTGCGGGCTTTTGGGTTTTGGTGTCGGCGGTTTTCAGTTTCAGGTGTCCGGACATGACCAGATATTTAGCCTGGCCCTCGGTCAGGGTGACATCTTCCCCCGGGGCTTTATATTCAACACCGGGTCTGCATCCTTTTTGAACGGTATAGTCGGGCATTCTCTATTCTCCTAAAATTGAAGTTCTGCCCCCATGGGGACATTCATGATCATGGTCGGTTACTTCATCACCGTTGGCTTTGATGCTGGGCGCTGAGATTGATCCGGCAGCCGCCATATCCGGTGCCCCCATGGAATCATCACTGGTGATGGCTTCGGTGGCATGAATCGGGCCTTCAACGAACACAGAGCCGGTCAGCTTAATATCCGGGGCGGTGGCTTCAATGGTTTTTGTGGCTATGGCTATAATGGAACCGGGGATATTTGCCTTTAAGATGTGGGTTTCCCGGTCATATTCAGTCACGGCACCATCTGCATATGTTGTCCGTCGAACCGTGGCCGCATCGGCCGGGGCCGGGAACAAATCTCTGTAAATAGAAGGCAGGGCAACACCCAGGGCGGGATCACCGCATGGGCATAAAAGCAGGACCTGTTCATTCTTTTCCGGTGCCCACCACTCTTTGTCCGGGCCAGCCCTGTGGCTTAGCCAGGGGATCTTCCCTGTAACGAGATCACCGGATTTTACCGTAACCCGGTCACCTTCCTGGGTTTCCACAGTTGCATAGCGGATCATTCCCAAGAGCTTACGCTCCAGCTCAGCTACCCGGTATTCAAGATCCTGGGTCATGGTGTTTCCTCCCCGGATGCCAACTCGTAATCCGCTTCATTGCCCTCTCCTACATCCGGAGAAAAGCCGATATAAAGTTGCGTAGGCATGGGCAGAGTTGCTTTGAAAATATCGTCTCCAAGGCGGACGGTCTGCGACCAGGTCACCGCCCACAGGGCAATCCCTTTGGTGGCAATTTTACCGGAATAAAGATTCTTGGATGCTGCTGTGCCGGCACTGAAAACATTATCTTCAAAACCCCACTTCCGGCCGTATATACGCTCGATAAGAAATTCGGTCATATTCAAGGCGGCAACGGCCCGGGGAAGCTTGGGCTTGTCTGAAGTCACCACATAAGCCACAAAAGTCACAGGAACATCCTGTTCCCCTGTTCCCACCTCTTCGGGCTTACCTGTGGCCATGACAGCCACATATACGGCCGGTGCCCGTCCGGACATCCGTTTGATCTCATCCTTATCAATCCGGCCGCCGTGGGATTCGCATGTTTTAAGCTCCGGCAGCCAGGTCTTGACCTGCTTGCAGATGGCTTCGATTAAATCGTTTAACATCATGCCGCCCCCATTATCTGCGCATCCAACCAGTCATCAACAATAACTATCAGATCGTCTTCATTTTCACTGGAAAGCCCCAGATATTTCCGGTCCGGGATATCAATCCCGACCTCTTCCCCGCCAAATTGGTGGATGGCACCGTAAATCAAATTGGTACCGATGATCACCGCGTCCCCGGTCAGTTCATAGGTGATGGAATCCAGCAGATCCCCTTCACCTTCCAAAAGGCTTTGACCATCGTGGCGGGTGGGCTTGTACCCTTCGGACCAGTCATCCCAGCCATCACCGGTAAGTGGATCTGTCTTCTCCGATTCGATCCGCCTGCGGGTCTGGCTTTCCACTTCGGATCCGGCCAGATCCAGAAGTTCGCCCAGCTCAGCATCGGCCAAACGCTCCAGCCGTTTGGCCAGCCGGGCAAACTCCAGATCTATGACAATGCCGACATCTGCCATTTACAACCCCGCCATGGTGTTCCGGTTAAAAAGACGCCCCGGACCGGAAAAGGTCACCCCGCCGTTGGGGCTGGCCTCGGTTTCTTCAATGTCCAGGACCATGGTACCGGAGGCAATGCTCTTCAGGGTTTTAACGGCATCATCGTACCGTTGCCGCCTCTCTTCCGTGTTGCCCAGGGCATCGGATACCATCCGGTAAAGAGCAATATCCACGGATAAACGAACCAGGAGTTCTGGCGGATCCACCAGGGGCAGAGTGTGCTTAACGGCAAGATACGGATCCATTTCCTGGGCAGCGTCTGCAAGGGCCTTTTCAATGGCAGCCTCATCCGCGATCTCTTCATCCGGATCATTGGGATCCGGTATCATGGGGTAGTTGACATCCTTGTACCGGCCGTCAATATCCGCTTTAGTTGCATAGGCCATGGGGTTTACTCCTTGCCCTCTGCCCGGATGATTTCAAATGCCTGATCCCGCTGATCCTTGGTGACATCCCCTTTCAGGATCGCTTCCATGGCCTTGATATCCGGGGCACCGCTTGTGATGGTATCCTCGTTTTCAATAGCCTTTCGGGCTGCTGCTATAATTGAGGGATCAAGCTCCGGTTTTTCGTTCTCCGGGACGGTTTCGGCCGGGGTAATGGTTACGCTGAGCTTTGGCTCAGCCATCAGGATCTCCAGCTCATCCTCGCTGAAATGATCATCCGGCCATGTGACCGGATTTTTCGAATGGGCTTCGCCGCACCGGCGAAACCCTTCTGTTGTGGACCGTATAACTACGGGCATGGTGTTACCTCCTATAATCTATCAGGTTAAATCCAATCCGGTACCAGTAGCTCCAGCTTGCCATGGAGAGTATTGGTTTCTCCGCCGTTGACGATTTCTTTCATTTCCTCTTCAGCCGTTTTTTCCTGACCGGATCTGACCACCAAAAGATTGGGGCGAATACCAAGCTTTTTACCGCCGTCTGCCCTGAAGTCTTTCATAGCTTCCAAAGCTGCCCAGATATTGTCTGCTGTGAGGGTTGCCTTGGAACACAAAGCCATCTGCCAGAACCCGTATCCGGCATTGGCCCGACAGTCCACGCCGTAATAAAATTGTTTCGACATAAACACATTGGAATCTGTGGGTTTGTCCATGCGGTCAAATTTCATGGGTTTACGCTCCTGATAGATCAGGGGCTTGATGGCTCTGGTGGTATCCAGAAGGAACCAGGCAGGTCCGGCACCATCAATGAAATTTGGAACAGAAACCGCTCCACCTGTGCCGTCTGCATTGGAGTAAACCGGATGGTCAATATCAAAGAAATACTGGTTGTCATAACATTCCGTAGCAAGGCCTGCATCTAACAGAGGAAAAATCAATTCATCCGGGAACACCTCGGCAGCCCTGCCCATCTCCTGGAAAAGGGGGCCGTATACGCCGATTTCGTCATCTTCAATGTCATCACGATCCACACCAATGGTGGATTCAAAGGGTTTGTTCACAAGACTGTAGGCATGGGCTGCCATGGCATTGATTACACGGTCACCGATCCATTCACGAAATGCTGGCCATTTGCCCAGCCACCCATAGGTGGTGGATTTTCCTGCGCTTGGCACCTTGGTGGCCACTTTCAAGTACTGGGACATGGCCATGGACTGGCCTTCCTGGAACTTTCTGCTGTAGCCCACCATCAGGGACTGCAAAACAGCCGGAGTCACAATGGTTGTCATTAGGCAATCTCCTTTTTGCTTTTAAGAAATTCATCTTCGGCAATGCCCAACTGCTGGCAAACCGCCTTATCCTCACTTGTCAAAGACCCTTTGTCATGATTCAGATCCTTGTCATTCAGATCCGAATCCTTGACCACCTTGGGCGCGGTTTTAGCAAATTCCTTGAACCTGTCCAGGCCGCCATCGGTTTTGCACTGGGCCACATGATAGTCCTTGCTGCCCGGGGTGATTTTGCCGCCTTTCAGGGCCTGGTTGATGGCAGTGTCGATCTCATCATCCAGGGTCTTGGCTTCCTGATCCTTGACCTTTTGCTCGGCATTGCTGGCCCGATCCACGGCGGCATCATAATCCGAACGCGGAACAAACTTTCCAAGGTCCGGGGTGGTAGCCCGGTTTTCCGCCGTGGCCAGTTCCCCTTTCAAGGCGGTAACTTTGGTAAGCGCCTGTTCCTCGGTTGTGCCGTCCGCAAGGCCCAGGGCCTGGCAGATGGCTTTTAACAAATCCATACCTGTCTCCTTAGTTTGGGTTTCTTCCTGATTCAGGGCGGTCAGATGCAGGTTGGGCTTATTGGTCAGCCCGGCCGAATCTATCCGGATGATCCTGCCGTCCTTTACGCGGTAGACGATGACCGGGGACAGATAACGGTAAGCCTTGGCTTTGACATCCTTGGCCCCGTCATCCGTCCACTCGGTCTTCCCCCAGATCGCACCGTCCCTAACTTCCATTGCCTTAATCCACCCGGCTGCCGGTGCCTTCTCCCCATGGGGCGCTTTCTTTTCCGTGGCATGCTCCCAGTCAATGGGAAGGTCAGCACCGTTTTCATAGAAAGCCGCCACCACCTGGTCCGGTGTCGGATTAATCCATTTGCGGCCGTCCCGTCCTGCGACGATTTCCCCAGCCGGTATCAGCTCCACCCATTCGGGCAGGGTGCCGTCTTCCGGCAGCCGAACGTTTAAGGCAATTTTTAAACTTTTCTTTTCCATGAAGATATGGATACCAGATGGGCAGGAAAGATGGATTTCAAGCGTTTGAAAATGAATTGTAAGGGTTTTTGAGGGATCTCAGGGGAAAATGCCCCGGCAAAACACACGTTTTATGTATTCAGGCTGTCAAATTAGCCTTTTTTTGCTTAAAAACGGTGGTAGGACATGGAAAGATATAGAGCAACCCCTGTACGGGCAAATTTGAGGCTTTATTCTGAATCCTGTTTCCATTGGTTTTTTGCCACCTTGGCATCGGCCGGATGGGCCGCCTTGAATTTATCCTCCAGGAGACCGGTCAGATTCTTCTTACGGCCCTTGCCCGGGTTATAGTCCCAGCCCGGGTCAATACCCTGGGCAACAAACTGGGTTTCCCCGGTCCGTTTGTTTTTCCATTTGCGCATCTGGATGACCGGATCCTGACTGGCACCGCCCAGGCGCTGCGCCTCTTGTTTGCTGACCTGGCGAACCCGGCATTTGCAGCCCCAGCCGTTGGGCGGATAGTGGGTATTCCAGAATTCATGATCTATGGGCAGAACCAAACGGTTCCAGGCCAGGTGTTTATCCCGGTGGACCCGGGAAGGCCCAAGAGAATAAACCAGATAGGGCCGAACCTTCTTGGTCCGCTGTGCCCGGTCCCATTGCCCGGCTGCCCGGGCGGTTTTCATATTGGCCCGGTAAATGGTTTTCAGCCGCCTGGGGGATCCCAACTTTGCGGAAACGGTTTCCCCGGTCTTAGGATCCACCATATCTTTTATGCCCCACCAGCCCCGCTTTTTTAACAGGGGTTCAAGCTGCTTGCGAAACTGGGCAAAGGTTTCTCCGTTTTCAATAGCCTGGTCAACCGCCTCCCGGATATCTTCCAGCAGATCCAGTTCCGTAACCTTGGCCACTGTAAAGGCATTGGCATGTTCGACCTGCCACACATCCCGATAGTCAAAACCGATCTTCCAGCCCTTGGCCCGGAAGTAGTCCAGGGCCTCTCTGGGAACCGGTCCGGGATGATATCCACTTGTGCCCTTCAGGGTATCAACCATCGGTTGCATCACCCATACCCCGTGCCGTGAACGTGGCCTGGGCAAGTTTTTGGATCAGCTCTTCCGGGTTCATCTTTCCCAGAAGCCCGGGCAGGTCTGCCAGAAATTCCTCATAGGATCCGCTCTGCTCGGCCAGCTCCAGGACCGGGTTGATGACAGGTTCCATCACCGGCTCCCAGTCTGCGGCCATAGCCTGGGCCAGTTCGTTCAATTCATCAGCCGCATCCGGGTTTGTATTGTCCCGGTTCATGGCTGTTGAAACCGCTCTATTCTCGGCTGAAGCGGATACCGTCCCCGCTACCTGCAATACGTCTTCATCGTTAACCGGATCCGGAATACGGAATTTTTTCCTTGCCCAGTCTGCCGGTGCATTGATCCCTATGGGTACCAGCTTATCAAGACATTCCGCCAGGACCTTTAAATCTTCCGGTTCCGGTACCGGCAATAGTATTCTGGGATATTTATCCTGCACCCCGAAATTGATATCAACAAAGGGTTTCACCAGATCCCGGTTCAGGGTGTTGCCCAGGGCTTTGGCATCTGCCTTGCTAATATCTTTTCTGACATCCTCCTGGGCATCATCATTGCCCAGCTTTCCCGGGGTGCCTTCGGTGCTGGCCACCTGGCCCAGAACCGCCTTGGATACCTGCCGGTCAAGCCAATCGGCCAGCCCTATGAATAGTTTATCCCCGCCTGATGATTTGGCCGCCTCAATGAACTCAATCCGCATATTATCGGGTATTACGGCAGCCGCATCACTGCCGATATTGGCCACCGCCTTGATCAGGGTATTGATATCCTTTTCCAGGGCACCGGGTTTGTGGCGGCCCACCCGCAGGGGCATGCCGAACACCTCGCAAAAAGCCATCCAATCTTTGAGGGTGTATGACTTGCACATATAGCTGACCGCAGCCAGCCTGGCCAGGCCCCCCCGGATGGGCAGGCCGGATTTAATTTTAGGAGTATGGATAATGAATTTATAGGGAGGCAAAGGCAGCCCGTTGTGGTGGCCTTCATCCATCAAGCGAAGGGTTCTGCCGTCATTCTCATCAAACACAAAAAAACGGGGATCCCGCCATTCATAGGTGGGGATCCAGACCGCACCGGTCTCCCACATATTTTCCACAGCGGAATATCCCTTGCCCAGAGCGTCCAGAAGATCATCCACCGCCTCTCCGAACTCAGGCTTACGGGTCAGTTCCCGGACCGTTGCTGCGATCTCCACATCTTTTTTATCCTCGGATGCCTCTTCCACGATCACATCAAGGCCTGATACTGACCGCTTCCGGGTACCCAGCACACTGGCATAATGGGGTTCACGCTCTTCCATTTCTTCGGCCAGGGTCAGGTAAGCCCACGCATTCCCCTCGGTTGCGTCTCTCAAAATAGTAGCCAGGCGTTCCGGGGTCAGGCCGTCCGCTGCGGATCCATATCCCCAGACAGAACGAATCCCCGTTAATGTCGGGGCAGCCACCTCCTGGGTCAGTTCTCGCTTGGGTAACAGCTTTCCATCCGGCCCGTAAAGACGGCCTTTTTCAGTCATAAGATTCCTCCTTTTGTGCTAAAACCCGCCGTAATCCGGACAGGCCGGTCTATGGGATCATGATCCGGTCCGGTACCGGTTTTCACAGGGATGTAGCCGAATGATTCCACATCGCTTAAAGATGCAAACCATGCCAGGGCCAGGGCAATGGCTGCATCCCCATGGCGCTTGAGACTGGAATCCTTGGTGTCCGCCTGCCGGAGCTTGGGCAGCTTAATTATCCCGTCAATGCGCTCTAAGGCGCGGATATCGTTTTTCACATCAGCATCTTTACCCAGGTCAATAGTCTTATCCTCAAAGGCCTGGACAAAAGGTTCCATGTTTGCCCTGTACCAGGCATTGCTGAGCATCACCATAATGATCACTTCATAACCAAACTCATCAGCACAATACTCGGCAATGGTATGGCCGCTGCCCGTGGCATCCATGGCCCCGCATCGGAACCTGGGCAAGCGCGGGATAATATGGAAAATGATTTGCTGCTGATGCCGGGTGGGCACATTGTGCATCTCAAGAACCCACGGCACCTTCCGGGTTAAGTTCTGCATGATCGCAGCAGGAGTGAAAACGGCAAAATCACAGTATCTTGAATAATCGGATCCAAACACATGTTCCAGATCCGGGTCGAGCTGCTCAAGCAACGGATCCAGATGAATGCGTATCCATTCTTCGATCCAGGAATCCCGTTCCGGCAGGCTTTTTAACAAAAAACTATCATCCATAGCCAGGCGAAGGACGGGCCGTTCTTCAGGCATACACGCTTCAACCAGAACACCGGGGATGGCCACACCGGATCCTTCTCTTGGAATGGCGTCCAGTTCTTCCCGCATGGCAGCCTTGCGGGTGCCGTAGCCTTTGCGGACAAGCTCGTACCATTCCTGTTTGCCTTCAGGCGTGAACTTCCAGCCCTTCATCATGCAGACCCGTTCGTACAGTCCATTATTTACTGCATCGTCAAAGGTGACATGGAAAACTTTGAAGGCGTACAACCCTGCCAGAGAATCTTTGATAAGCTGATTAAAGGGGTTTCCCGCTCCGTTGTGAGTGGATATTATCCGGATCCGGCCGCCCCAGATGATCAGGGCAATACAGGCTTCGATCACGGCGCCCACGTTTATGTGGAAGGCTGCTTCGTCAATATTCACGATCCCCTGAAGGCCGCGAATATTAGCAGGATTTGATGACAGGGCCACCATCTGAAACCCGGAGGCAAACCGGATTCTATAGGCAGTGATCTGCCGGGTGTTGCCGTCCTTGTCCTGGTCATCAAACAAAAAGACCTCTATGCCGTTCCACCCGTCTGCCATGGATGCTGCCATAACCTTTGCCATATGGGCGGCATAGCCGATATACTCCAGCCCCTTATCCTTGGTATCCCCCACATAATAGCAATTGTCTCCGCCAGCGGCTCGGGTGCTGGATGCGGTGATGGCATCGTCCAGGGCCGTGGCATAGGTGATGCCGGTCCGCCGCCCCTTTTCTGCAATGTTCAGGGGATATTCGTGGATCTGCTTGCACCAGGTCACCTGGTGCAGCATCAGGATCCCGTCCGCCAAAGGGTTATGATTTTCGGGGATATCCCGGACGCTTGGGGGCAGTTCATCCCGGTCTAAGATTCTTATGGTGTCGCCGGGTAAGCTCATTTAATACCCAATACCTTTTCACGCCAGAGCTGGGCCTGTTCTTCGTTCATGCCGCTTTGAATTGCGGTTTCTTCCACCGTCTCGGCAGCTTGTTCAAGGATCTGCTGACGCATCTGGGATTCACGGTCCAGGCTGATCTTGCTGGCCCGTTCAATGCGCTGGGTGATCAGGGCAAGGGTATTAAGAGTGTCCACGTCAATGGTCGCACCGTCCCCGTCCATGCCCTTCATTACGATGTCAAAGGTAAAGGTCTTGATCAGCTCGGTCACCGCCCGTCCAAGGTCCGCGCCTTTTTGCTCTGCGAGGCCTCCCACCAAAACATCAGCAGCTTCACGGGCCTGCCGCATCATGGCCCCGCCTTTCTCAATCTGCATGGAATAGCGGTTAACCGAACTTTTGGTAAGAAGACCTTCCCCCCGCTCTTTCAGCAAGTCGTTTATGGACGAAAGAATCTGCTTCTGGGTCAAGCTCCGGTCACGCAGGGCTTCATTCAGCTTAATCCGGATATCCTCCGGCAGCAGATCAATACTGGACTGCCTGCCTCGGCCTTGGCGCTTGGCTTTAGATACCATGCTCAACTCCCGGCAGAAGGCCGTTTAACACCCGGTACCGTGGTCCGGCCCCTGGCCGCATCTGCTCCCCGCTCGGTGAGGGATGCAATGATCAACTTACCTTCGCCATCGGTTCTAATCAGCCCCTGTTCTTTGAGCCAGAATAACTCTGTCCGGGTTTTATCCCGGCTGGGAGTCTGGCCGTAGTTTTTTGTCATATCCGTAATCATGGAGTCATTCATGGTGTAACTCGGGCTTTCCAGTAGTATCCGCAGAATCGTTATCCGCAGATGCTCCCGGACGACATCTTCAAAATTGCTCATTCCTTCCCTCCTTTGCTCAAAAGAAACTCTGTGATCATGTCCACAGACTTTTTAACCCCTTCCATGGTTCCAACCAGGGTTGATACCGTGGTGGACATATCATTTACCCGGTTGTAGACCTCTCCCAGATCATCCTTGGTGATGCTTCCCGCTTCCAGCTTTGTGACCCGCTCTTCAATTCTTTTCACATCCTTGGCCGTGGCCTTGGCCCGGTTACCGATATAGATATAAAGCGCAACAAGAGCAGCAACGACATACTGGCCGATATCAAAATAAAACCGCCATGCTGCATAATCCGTCTTTGGAGTCAAAAGGGTTTCCTTTCCTGAATAGATTCGCATTCAACACACCGCACACATCCCGGGACCGCTTTCCGTCTGGCCTCCGGGATATCATTCCCGCAGTCTTCACACTCAGTCCGGGACTCCCCCCTGGGCATCCTGTTTCGATGACCGGCCAGGGCGGTTTTTAAATGCCGCTCAGCAATCATATTACCCAGATCAGCCTCATCCATTTACATGCCCCGGAGCTTGAGATTTTTAGCCATGCCCTTGGCAGCCATCCGGTCACCAAACCACCAGGTTACTGCTGTTACTGTCAGATAAAAGATCACACCGATTGCATCGGAAATGATGTTTGTGGCCATGGTGGCTGTAAGCGCCCGCTTGTCAATTTCCTCAAGCAGTTTCCACGCCTTGATCGTGATCCAGGTGCTGATTCCAAGGAGATAGAAAGTGATCCCGGGCCGTGCAAACCCCTTGATCAAATCCAGAATGCCGAAAAAGACGGCAAGCAACACACCGGCCGGGATAGAAACGAATCGGAGCCACCCTTCAACGGCAAACATCCGGTCCATGTATGAGGCATCAAAGGAACGGATCCGCCCGGCCTCCAGGCTTTCTGTGAATGCTTCGGTCTCGGCCAGCTCTACCGCACCGGCCACCCTGGTACCGATTATTTCAATCTCGGCCTTGCTCTCTTGAATCATGGCCTCAGATTCCGCCGTGATCATAGCCAGATCATGCCCCCGCTGTTTATCCCGGTCCTTCATTTCCAGTTCTGCCAGTTTTCGTTTGTTGTAGCTGGACCAGACGGTCCCCACAAGCCCGGTGATACCGCCTAACAGCCCACCGGTTGCAAGATCACCCAACAATCCTTCAATCATTTCTGTTCCCTCCATTGCTCTTTGATGGTTATACGGGCCTTTCTGCCCCTCAAAATAGTGTTACGTGTGACCTTTAGGTTAAACCGCCTCACCATAGGCCGTGATGCCAAAACTGCCCGCTGTCCTCCGATACGGCCGAATTTTGAACCCAGAAGGACACAGCCCTGGACATGGGTTTTCCATCCCTTTGCCACATCCCCGGCATAGTTGCCGGAGTGGATAAGAACAAAAGATCTGTCTTGGACGTTTTGGATGTGGAATGCTTTCCAGCGTCTGGATTCACGCCAGACCAGAGGATAGGTGCCGGGCGGGATACAGGATATATTTGATCTGTTATCCCGCCATGGCAGCTCCAGGCAGGGGCAGGAAAAATTGAGAGCGGGGATACTTAATCTGCCTTCAGTTCCCTGGTCGGACCGGCGTAACCGGAGGAGGTTTATGTCTATGATTTCATACATGCCGCACTCAATCACATGAGTGGGTTGGGGGGTGTTTCAAGTATTTGAATTAAAGGGTTATGGAAAGATGAGGCAGATGGGCAGTTCAGAATGAACCGCCCAAGGGGAATGATTTTATTCTAATAAGTTTACTCTGGCATGTCTCCGAACTGGTACAAAAAAGTTGAGGATAGGATTAATGTTGAGCCGGATAGACCGGTTCATTAACGTCTATATATTATAAAGAACACTATGGGAAAGTGCATTAAATGAAACTTGTCAGCAAGTAAAGTTTAACGTCGTGCATGACCCTCAAATGGAGCCACCAGCGGCGGGTTTATTTGTAGGTGTCGATGTATCTTGTTGGGCTTTCCATGCTTTGCTGAGTGCATCATGAAGTCTGTCAAGAAACGTGTGCATCTCGTGCGTAGTGTTTTCCACAAAGCCCTCCAGCAGGACCAAGCGATCTCGATTGTCTATCTTAACTGTCGGGATGTCTCTAATAAATTTCGTGATCGACTCAGCATCCCCACGTTCTTTCAGAGATCCCTCTGCATGTGTAATGCAGTTTCTGAGAGAGTTCAGTTGTTTAGCAAGTTTAATGTAGTAAAGAAAGCGTGATGTATCAATTCCGGCTTTGCTCTCCAAGTATGTTACACCCCGCGTTACGACCTTAGGTTTGCGATCGTTGAAGTCTTCTGGTATAGGGATGATGCGGTGGGCCGCACGGCACAACCCAACAATGTTGGCCTCGAGCATGCCCATCATACTGACAAAGAGAGCGTATCGCTGAACCCGAGGGAAATCCTTCTCGACTTGGAAGATATCCTCGGCGTGGCATTCGGCGACGAATACCGCCTCTAACTCATCTGTGATGTCTTCAAGTTCCTTTGTGGCGCGATCTTCGCGCAGTGCGCGCTCTGCATGAAGAGAGCCCTCAACAAAGCGAGATAGCTCCTCAAGTCTTTCGCGATCCTGTTGCACCTTGCTGCGAAAACGGGCCAGTCGAACATTGGCTGCAATACTCCTCATATCGTTCTCCTGCTCAACCAGTAAATGTGTTGATCTGGATATCCGGTAATATTGAATGATACCCGACAAAAAATTATAAAATATAACCTGGAAGTCCGTATCAGCATCACTGAACCCTGTCAAGTCATTTCAAAAATTCTACTTTGGTGAAAATATAATTGATTCAGAGGGCATTGACCGGAATGTTTTTTATTGGAGATAAAATCTCCATTCGAAAAATGAAACAGTAAACAAAATATATTATTTTGATTACCCTGTCGGATTTCTAAATCGAAATGATATTAATTTATTAACAGTGCCGAAGTGGGGGAATTCGCCAGGGTTTCTGAGGGTGCTGATGTCAATATTCAAGTCTTGAAATGTTGTTTTTTAGGTCAAAAACGTTAAATTATGAAATGATTATTCGAGGTGCCCTAACCACTATTACTTTTTTTTATATCCCCAGCGATAGCCCCTTTTTGTTTTTCAAGCTCAATTATCATTTCATCCAGTTTAGTATCGGCAGTATTTATTTTAATCATTAGTCCTTCATATTTTTCAGGAGTTTTCATAGATAGATCCTCCACCTGAGCAGTAACATTCCTTAAAGCAGCTTTTGATAGTAGAGTTTTTTCTTCCAATAAATTCACAAAATTATTAGCCAAATCACATTCTCTCGTGGGATAGAGCTCTGTCATAAAAGCTGCTAATGATGTTCCCCCCATTTTAAATTTTTCATTTTCAGCTACCAATTCCTCGTTTTTGACACTTGCATCAGACAAGGCATTTTTGAGGCTGTCCCATTCAATAACGCCTTTGATAATACCACCAGTCACTGCGATAAGTATCAACCCTGCTGCTATATGATTAATAGTCATTCCAACTTGAGCCTCACCAAAGGCTTTGGATTTTTGACTGAAAAGTGGATAAAAAATAGTGGTAAAGCAAGTAAGCACTAAGATGCCTGGAAGCACCCATTCGATAAATAATACCTCGGCAGTCATTTTTACCTCCTTATTTTCTTTAAAAATATAAAGCACAACAGACCAACTCCTAAAACCAGCTTTTTATTACATCAAACCACCTCCTAATTCCTGGGCACAAGGGGGCAGGTGTATCTCCAAAACTACGGATAAATTGACGTCGTTCCCATTCGTAAATAGCACCGCCGATAAGATATAGAACCAGAAGGATGCCGAGGGCAATCAGTATATTCGTCAGGTTTATGAACTCAATTCCCGGCAGCATATATTATAGCTCCTGGCTATCCTGATCTTCATCACGTTTGTTGACAACGGTATCAACCATATCGTTAAAAATTTGGATAGCCTCATCCAAACGAATAGAGTTTTTTTCGACCTTCACACAAAGACCAATTTTTAGGGCATGAAGCAGTTGCAATGGAATATCATTCGGCATTTTCTTAGTCAACGAATCAAAATAAGCCCACATTTTAGGATCCTCACAGAAAGCCGAATCATCAGCGTGAGCTGGCAGCAATAAAAATAACGTCAGTATGACGATGATGACAGCTCTCATAATTGCCTATTCTCCAGATACTTCTCTTTGTCTTCCTGGACTCTTTTGATTACGATTTCGTGCATATGATTGAATGCATCCCGGGCAACTTCAAATGAGATGGTTCCATCTTTGATTTTTTTACACAGGCCGATCCGTATGGCATGAAGAATCTGAATGTCTCTGCTCTCCGGGTATTTTTGGACAAGTTCGTCCCATTCCTTCCAGGATTGTTTATCATTACAATAATTCACTTCCGAAGCGTTTACGGAGATGCTCAAGAACAGGAATGTTATAGCTATTAGAATTATTCTCAAAATCGCCACCTTTGGAATGGGATGATAGTTGATTCTTTAGCTGTATCATCTGGAAGGATGGATGTAAATCAGGGAAAACCTTAGTTTTGCAGTTTTTTTTGGATAGCAGGCTGGAAATGAAAGAAAACGGGAGGAAAATCTTAGGTTCCTCCCGCTTCAGGTGGGTATACTGCCTTGTTTAAAATAATTAGAAAGTCATCTGACTTATTCAAAAGAACGGAAGCTTCATCTGCATCCGGTCCTGACGCAGCCTTCTCTGTTTTTCAATGATGTTATAGATCTGGGTTACGGTTAGCCCGGTTGTTTTTGACAGGGCCAGATGATTTGATCCGTCAAATGCTTTGTAAATTTTAGCATCCCGGATAGCCCGTTTAAGGCGGTCATCCCTGGGCAAATAAATACTGCGGCCACCCAAGTGATGAGCAATGACCACAATGACATCCTGGGCCTGGGACATTGCTTTTTCCGGCTCTATTTTTTCCCGATCTTTGAAATGATCAACCAATACATCAACCAACTCTGCCAAAAGGCTGGGCCAGGTCCTGGAATCATTCCTTAAATCCGGATCCATATTGTCCAATACTTCATCGGCCGTTATGCTCCCTTGATCAAAAAACGTCAGTTGCTTTTCTTTTGGAGATCCGCTCATTTCATGCCTCCTTTTATGAGCTTGGACACGACATGTTCAATGATTCCCGGCAGTCTTGCATCTCTCGCAATGCCTTCTTTTGATGGCGCTTTTGATAAACCGCCATCATCTGAACCACTTTCAACAGCTCCGGTATTTCCAGAAATTGCACAGAATCGACCTTGAATCGTTTTTTTGCAATTCCGTCCACATAGGCCCAGGTTTTACCGGTGTCCAGGATCAGGGCCTCCAGTTTCTTCATCAAAGCCTTTTTCCGTTTTGGCGGATCCTGAATCCTACGTCTGGATCTGGTCTTTGATTTGCTCTTAAATCCCAGTTGTTCAAAATGATTCATGACGATGCTGAAGGTTTTACGATTCAAGTCTTTTGAGGTTTCTACCCCGACACTGCCAAGCAAATCCTGGTATTCTTCCTCTGTCATGCCGACCTGTTTTTTAGCGATATGGACTACTGCAAGTTGTTTTTTATTCATTGCTTTCCTCCGGGTAGCACCGGGACAACGGGTCCCCGGCACCACATATATATTTGCATTCAGCATTCTCCAGGTGGAGCTGAGAATGCGGGCACCTGCCCCGTAAATCACAATCCAGGTCAAGACATCTGACCTGGATTGCTTTGGACTCTGTATCTTGATTGCGGGTCATATAGCCTTTTGCCTCATACGCTTCTGGCGGTCTTCCTGCTGCTTTCTGATTTCTGCAATCCTTTCCGGAGGCCATTGATGTGCTGGCACTGTGCTTTTTGATGCACACCAGATACAGGGGTTCCCGATCTTAGACGCAGGGAACAGACGTTCACAATCATTACAGTAATGGGTGGTCAAATATGATACGGGTTTGCGCTTCTTCGCCGGGCGGATAAGCCCATTTAAAATATGATTCATACGGCTCCTTTCTTGACAAAGGCAGCTTTGAAGCGATACCTTTGTCGGTGCAATGCGGTTTATTGCGCTTCCGGCCTGGACGGTGTTACAGCACCGCCAGGCCATTCTCTTGTGTCAAATTCCTCCATTTTCGTTGTGTGGTATTCGCTGGTGTTCGGATCAAAAATAAAAAAGGTTCTGCCCATCAAAGGGGCAAATTCACCGGCCTTTTCCGACAGGCTGTATTGATAGGGATAACCGTTTCGTTTTACTCTTCCCTTCAAAATCGTTGTTTTAAGGATACCGGCGTCTCTGAGCAGAGCCAGATATTGCCGGGTGGTGGTTTTATTGGCCAGCTTCAGTTCCATCAATTCATCGGCTGTGAATCGCTTTAATTCCCTGATAGCGGTCCACAGGAGAATTTCAGGCCGGTTGTCCAGGCTTCTTTTGTTCGCATATCTCCTGGTCATGGTCTTAATCACCGGGTCTTTAGAGGCATTGGGATCAAATTGCCGTTTTCCTGCCTGCGTAAGTCTCCACACCTTTTCCCGTTTGCTGCCCAGCCCGGCCGGAGTGATAAATTCGGCCTTTTCATATTCTTTTATCTTTCCGGTGATAAAAGACCGGCTTAGACTTGTATGGCGTTCCAAAAGAGAATAGGAAAACCGGCTGTTCACGATCATGGCCCGCTGTAGTTTGACGGCTTTATTCATTATCTGATCCTTCCAGGGGCCGGAGCAGGTCTGCGGTCAGGCATGTCATCGACAATGGCCAGGGGGATTTGGTTGGTTTTATTGGCCTTGGCAATCCGCTCCAGCTCAACCATGATGTGGTAGAGCAGTCGAAAGCTGCCCTGGCATTTTTTGAGGATGGCACGGGCGGCCAAAGCTTCGATTTTAAGATCGCATGCCTTAATGCCGTATAAAAGGACATCATCAACAACCACAGGGCCGAAATCCACCACCCGGGTGACCCGCTGCCAGATCCGTCCCCTGGCTTTGAGATGGGCGTAAATGCTTGGTTCTCCGATCAGGACGATGGGGCAGCCGGTTTCATCATGGATATCCCGCAGATGTTCAATCAGTCTGATGTCCAGGCGGTCTGCCTCATCAATAAGCAGGGTTCTGGGACTAAGGTCCAGCTCTTCGATGACCGCCTGTTTTACAAGGGCCACCCGGGATTTTTCCAAAGTACTCAACTTTTTTAATATGGCCGACAGCATTGCCATGGGGGTCCATCCCTCATGAACCCGGAGATAAACGACATCCTCATGATTTACTGCATATTCTTTGGCAGCCTCGGTTTTGCCCCGGCCAGCTTCGCCCCAGGACACCATGAATCCGGGCTGCCCTTTAACCGTGTCCCTCACAACTTCAAGGGCTTCACGGAATGCCAATACGCGGCTGGTGGGAATGAATACGTTCTTCATGTTGCGCTCCTTTTCTATAGAATTAGCTTCAGATCTTCATAACGCTCCCGGTAGTTTTCAAACTCCGGCAGCGTTTCAAAATTCGTCATAAATGCCTGGTCGTCAGGGTCCAGATCCCGGCCGTGCCTGTTGATCAGTTCAAAACACCAGTCATAATGTTCCAGGTCTGATCCCCAGATTCTGGGCCGGGCAATTTCGGGCAGGGTTTCTTGTTCGGCCACTGCTTTTTCTACGAGCTGTTCCAGCCGCTTGATCTCTTTTTCCGGAATCTGTTCCTGGACCTGTTTTACCTCGTTTGCGGCAGGGGCTTTGGATCCTTGGGTAAGGATAGCTGTTTTCATTTTCTGGCCGGTAAACGGCAGGACATTAAGGCTGTCCTGGGCATCTTTAGTGATCCCCATATCGTTGAGATGCTGGCGGGTCTGTTTGGCAAGTTTGGCCTGGCGTTTATTGGCTGCCTGGACCTGATCCAGAGATACCTGGTCACCAAAGAGCTGGGCCAGGGGATGACAGGCCTGGACCGGGCGGGCCTCACCCAGGTATACCCCGTCTTTTGTATAGCACCATGTTGTATCCAGGTTGGCCGTATCCACCATGGCCAGGACCGGTTCCTTGCGGCTTAGATTCAGCAGGCAGTCTGATTCATAATCGATGCCCCATAACCTGATCCGGCAGTTCCTGGGTTTTACTTCCTTTCTCATCAGGAAATCATGATTCAATTGCAGCAGATCCACACCCGGTCCCCGGTTAGGTAGCAGGATGTCTGCCGGTGGTGCCGGAAGATCACTGTGGGGTTGCCGGGAATACCACTCAAAATATTGACCGATGATCAACGCTGCTTCCCGGAGATTCGGGATCCAGTTCTGGGTCTGGTTCTGATGCCAGGCCTTGTGCCATTTTTCATTCCGATGCATCCAGGCCGGTTTTGTATCAATGCTGTCCCCGCAGTAACTGGGCATCATGAATTCAAGCTGACTCTGGATAGTGAGAAAAAAGCGTTCCACCACCTTTGACCGTCCATTGTAGGGCTTTGCAAACATGGTGGCGGTTCCCACGCGGGCATACAGGCCGCGCATCTCTTCAAAATCCGGATTTGTTTCTGTGAACAATTTGGATTTAAAAGCCCGGCCGTTATCCAGGTAAACCGAGTCAGGGTAGCGGCCCAGGGTTTCCACTGCATTCCTGAAGGCGGCAAGGATGGAGACCTGGTTTTCCGTGGGCATGATCTGCCACCCCACCGGATACCGGGATGCCCAGTCAAAAAAGACCAGGAGGATCATGCGGCAGGGGCGGCCGGTATCGGGATGGAGAATGGTGAAATTCAATACCTTGCCGTCTGCTACCAGGCATTGGCCCACTTTCAGCAGGCTTGCGTCCCGTGTGATATAAGGCCCGTAATGGTCCTGGTAGGCCTTTTGGCCATCCCTGGCCAGGCAGATCACACCGGCATTGTAGCGTTCATAATCTTTGAGCCAGCGCCGGAAGGTGCTGTCTTCTGCGGTCTCCGGGATTCCCATTTTTTTAAGGGTAGTTCGGGTGGCATAAATAGCCATGGACACGGTGGGACGGGAGCCGTGCAGATAGCATTTTAAAAGAATCGTTTTGGCTGCCTCGGACAGTATGCGTTTTTTGTACTTATTGGTGCCGTGTTTTTTCCAGCCGCCACGGCCGTCACACAAAACCAGGTAATTATCATCATTTTTTCGCAATTTTTTATCCAGAGCTTCAATGGTCTTTTTTTGAATTTCTCCGATCTCTTCAAGTACCTGGGGTAGTAAAACACCGCTGTTATAGGACAATAAGAAGGCTTTTGCGGCCTTTCCCTTTTCCCCCCAGGGGGCCTGTGTCTTGGCCAGGCGGTAGGCATGAACCAGGTTATATTTTGCCATGCCGATTTTCTGTGATCGTTTGGGTACTTTAGTCTCAGTAATAAGGGCAGGTAGGCCGGGGTTCCCCGTGGCGGCTTCCCGGACGACCAGTTTCTCCTGAACCTTGGGGGGCAACAGGTCCCGGAGATAAAACAGTTCATTGCCACCCTGTTTTTTCTTTTTGACAGCGGACCAGTTTTCATTTTCCGCCCGGTTTCGGACCGCCCGCAGGCCTAAATTCATTGATTCGGCAATTTGTGATTCAGCGACTAAAGCATTCATCTGTATCTCCTAATCATCGCTTTCAGCTATGTTGAGCATAATTTTAATATGTTTGATAACTTCTGGTTTGCTATTGTCAGTCCAGCCACCGTTCCGGGCATCTGAAATAACTTCCAGCATTTCGTTGTAAAGCCTTTTGAAACCGGGGCTGACCAAGACAGAATTCGCGGCCGCAGTGGAGGCTTTCTTGGTTTTGTTTTTTACCTTTTCCCCTTTGAATTGCTTCACGAATTTTTCTACAAACGCCTTTGTAATTTTGGTACCTGGATCCTCTTCCAGTTTTTCCACAATGGCGTCCCAGACTTTTGGCCGATCTTCCAGCGGTAGTGTGGTCAGGGGCCTGGCCTGGGCCTCATTTCTTGGCAGCAGAAGATCTTCCCGGATGGCCGGGGCATCTTCATCAGGGCTTTTGCAAAGGCCTTCGGGTCGGGTGCATTTACCAGATCCCCAGGGTATCCTCACCCCTTTATACTTGCGGTTTGCCATGCCTTTGCGGTGGGAGCAGTCGGCGCAGGTAGCTTCGTCTAATTTTTCAGATACAGAATCTAAAACGTCCGCATTTGCGGACATTTTCTCCTGAAGTAAATTGACTGTCCTATATGCGTCCATCTGCTGATATGCAGAGGTCTTGCCAAGGTCCCAGACTTCTCTTGCATACTTTGGGAAGGTTTTGTGGGTCTGACGATATAACCGGTTATCGTGGATCTCAGCCAAGGCCCAGCCAACTTCCAGGAATGTTGCAAGACCTTTGCGAATAACATTCTCACAGGCCGCCAGCCGCTCTTTTTCAGAATCTTGCATTATATCGATGATGTCTGAGTCTTCCCGGGGCTTTTCAATGGTGATTGTCTCTGTCATGGCTCCGTGTCCTCCTATGATGCTTTCTTAGGTTTTTCTGCAATTTTACCGTTTTCAAAGAGATTTTCAGGGCACCCTGCGTCCGTGAGGTAATCAACCAAAGGTTGTGATGTTTTGATCCCTTTAAGGAATTTGCTGACAAAGGATTCTGAGCAGTTACGTTCCTTAGCAATGCGTCTGGCCTTGATCTCGTTTTGCATCATCCAGTATTTTACGTCTAAGCCGGTCATTATAATTTCCTTTGCATTCTCAAAGTTTTTAGACGATCCCTGCTTTTCTTTAGCTCCGCATCCCGTTCCCGTTTTTCTTCAATGGCTTTTCCGATCTCATAAAAGACCACCTCAGTATCATCTAAGATGGTCAATCCGGTTCCTTGAAATGCCGCTTTGATAACAGCAGTGTCATTTGTCGCCGCAGAAAATGCCGGTGCCCAACCTAAAGGGATCCGATACCCTTTTTTTGACTCAGCAGACCAGTTCGCAATATGGTTGGTTGTTATGCTCTCTGACAGCAGACGGGACATTTCATCCGCGATTTGCTCTCTTGATAGCAGACAACGTTTAAGCGTATCGTGTATGGCTTTCTGGATTGAATCAGCCCTTTTGAAGCTTCCCTCTGTGTACTGAGAGGTTTTATTAACTTCGAAGGGCAGGGAAAGTTGTTCTTCCGTTCTGTCATGATCTGGCGGTATTTTTGTCATTGCCAAAATCCCCGAAAAAAAGTAATGTTTGTCAGGTCAAAAACTTGACCTGCCTCCGTTTTAATACACAATACGTGCTTTCGTCAAGGGGAAAAGTTGAAATTATGGATTCCAATTTTGAAAATGTGCTTAGCCGGGCAAAGAAAATCTTAAAAGCTGATAAGGACTTGCTGGTCGCAGAGGCAATTGGGATGACCGCCTCGGCGTTTAATAACAGAAAACGCTCTGGCTCGGTCCCGTATGCACATTTTATTGATTTTGCGAAAGCACGTAACGTTGATTTGAACTGGTTGTTTTCTGGAGTGGGTCCTATATATAAGGATAATAAATCTCAGGGATCAGAAGATCAAAAAGCCAATCCCCCCGTATCTGAAAATAAAGCTGAAAATGTCACTGGCCGGGATCCGTCGCAAACCCAAGCCAGAGTCAAAGAACTTGAGGCTGAAGTAGGGCGGCTTGAGGCTCAATTATTTGATGCCGCAAAAGTTATTGTTGTATACGAGAGAGGGCAAAAAATGATTGAGGCATTCATGCATAATGACGGTATGATTGATCTTACAGTCCTCCGCCCGGGATCATCTACCCCCCCCAAAGGTTCCTTCATGCCCTCCAGTCACGATGATGAAGAATTTGATTTAGACAGTGACACGGACGACGATACAGACAGTAGTAAAGCCGCAGGGTGAGGAATGTCGACTTGTTGCAATTCTAATAAATCAAGATTGTTCTTTATTAAAAACAACAACCCCACTGCTGCAAATAATGAAGAAAATTCAAGAAGGCCTGGAAAAGTATTTCGAAGCTTACAAGCTTATGCTCCATGCCGGAAGCCGTGAACAGCAGCGTCATTTGTTTCATAGCCCTGGAAGCGACGACGCATACATCATTAATCGAAAAGGATTTATACAAGCTTCAAAACACAGATCAAAACGGCCTTACAATAATATCTATGACTACGCTATTCTTGAAGATCATCAGCTCCTTAAAAACTACATTGCCGATGCACAGCTCCTGAAACCTGTTCACTTGTCTATCCGCCGTCGGGTCGATGACTCCACAATGCTTTACGTCAAAATATGTGCAACAAAACTGGATAAGGAACGGTTTCTAATGAAAGTCTTTTACGGGAAAAAACTCCATTTGAGAAATCGTTTTAAAAAATATTCCTGAAAGCCTCTTTTTTCCGGTATCTAAGGGTTTCTCTGATACCCAGTCCATTCTTTTTGTGATAGGTAGACAACAACTATCACTATCATAAGGAATAGAATCGCATGATCGAACTCGTTGAGCTGCTCAGACACAGATATGATCCGGAGAAAATCGCTTCAATAGTTACCGAAACCCCACTCTCAAAGCCATATGATGTAATTGTGTTTAATGAAAAAGGGGATGTTCTTCAATCCAAACGCCTGCCGGAAGAATCAAATATATTTCTGTACATTCATTTTCATGAATACAAATCAGTCAGATCCGCAATGTCAAGCGCCACTGGCACCACTCCCCGGATCATAAAGATAAATATAAACTTTCAAGAGGCCGAGGTCTCGATCCTTTGCCACATATACGCAGATTCTTTAGCCGGTAACACATGGGAAGCCAAGGTTTGGCCCGTAGAAAAGGACGCTGTTATTATCTGATTAAAGCAGCAGTCCACCAAAAAATGCCACTGTCTGAAATTACCTGTTTATTTGATATTGCAGACCCCGTGCGCCAAATATAAAGTATATGAAAAGATTTAATCTAATACTCCATAATTAAAAGGATAAACCATGAAACCTCTTTCTAAGACCCTTGATTATATTTTGATCTCTTTCCTTGCAATGTCTTTGTTCTTCATCACTGGCTGTTTCGACAGTGATCACCCAATGGATAAATTGATCTCATCCACGACCCTTGAAAATGCAGTTCCTTTCACCATCTATAGTACCGAAGTCCAGGAGGGCAAATCTGTGAAAGGAGGACGCAGGGTTCAGGCTTCCGTCCAAGTGCCTTTCAATATCCCAAGAGAAAAGCTTAAGCCCACCACTTTGGCCGCTCTCAAACAGATTAAAGAACAACACTCGAAAGCAGAATGGTTTGTTGTATATCTATACCCGGAAGGAGAAAGGGCAGGGAAACTTGGCATCCACCTGGGGCGTGGCGAATACCTCGATGATAAAATCAATATTAAGTATGGTCTCATAACTGAGAAAGAAGGGATCAATTTGGAAAAACGGTATAAGGCAGGGGAAATGGAATACCCAACACCGAATGCCATAGAAGAAAGTATTTTTAAGATTGCACTTGGAATTTCAGAACACCATGACGCGTACTATAAAGAAAATTCTGACTCTGACCTATCATACCAATTAGTATCCCAAAAAACCGAAACCGCAGTTGAAACCCTGAAGACAATCAGAAATGGTTTTTTACAATATTATACCTACGGCCAGGAACAAGAAATCATACAATAATTTTGCCGAAATACTACCAAGTTCATTTTTTTTGAAAAACAGACAAAAGTTTAAACGGCCCTAAAATAAAGGCTTCATAAAAAAACACCAAAAACATAGCTCGAAAGTAAAACTTGGAATCAAAAACCTGAAAAAGATAACCGAATCGCTTGTTCTAACAACAAAATGAAATTTTTAATTTCCTAAGATAGTCTGCCAAGGGCGCTTATATCAAGCCGATTGCCTGAGATAGTTCCAAGCGCCCTGGGCACACCCTGAAAACTCCCGATCCCCGCACCGTTCCCACCAAATCCCGTTTAATCCCACCTAATCCCGGCACCACCTCAATAATCTCCCTTTCAGTGCTAATTCATATCGGGAGTCAAGCTTACTTGCATTGATCATGACCAGAATCTTAAATGCAAAAAGTTTCGATTTGTATCGATATTCTTAAATTTTTTCACTGTAGACTATGTCTATTAGGCCTGTCCACAAATCTGTAAATTAAAAATTAAGACTATTATTAAAAAAGCTCAGTTTTTTTGAATCAAACCCCGGCACAATATATTGGGGTTGAAGGAAATCGCATTGGGTTACGGAGAATCCTGATAATACAATATCATCCCAATTACTGGATCCAGCAGGATAATCAAAATATATAATCTTTACTTTTGGGGCCTTTGGGAAAACATTGTCCAGGCACAACATATGGTATATGGGCTGGATGGCTTTGGGGCGGTCTGGGGCTCCTGGTTTCAGTAAGCGGAACGAAAAAAGACGTGTTGTTTGAGGATCTTAGCCTGAAGGCCAGCGGACCGCATTTTCACGGATTTTCGTGTAGCGGAATGCAGCATCTTAAAAACAGTGATAGTCGCTCTTCCGGGCTGCCCGGCCCGGTGGCAGCTATCTGAAATCTACATTATCAAAATGTATTTGCATTAGCACCGACCCTCCCCCCGCTTGACATCGGCAATATTTACTCGCTATCATGTCCAGGACACCGTTCCTGATTTAAGGGATGCAAAAATTACCATAACCCGCAGGAAAAAAAAGTGACGATATTAAAAACCAGACCGTTTCTTATTGTCTTATGTCTTATGATGCTGGTATCTTTTTCAACGGTTGCCAGGGCGAAAGAGCCTATCGTCTTTGCCGTTGGAGAGTGGGCGCCTTTTATCGGGAAAAATTTACCCGGATACGGACCGGTAGGCAGATTGGCCACAACGATCTGTCAAGAAGCGGGCTTGACCGCAGAATTTGAATTCCTTCCCTGGTCCCGGTCCCTGACCCTTGTTAAAAAAGGCAGAAGGATTGCCACCCTTCCCTGGGCAAAGAGAAAAGAAATGTCCCAGGACTTTCATCTCTCGCAGGTTCCTCTATTTGTAAGCAGGAAAATGATCTATTTTGTAAAGGAAAAATATCCCGGGGGAATTAACGCATCGTCTCTTGAGCAACTGAGGGGATACAACATCGTTGGTATCCAATCCTACTGGTATGAAAAAGAGGCTGAATTAATCGGCCTGGACATTCATCTTGTTCCCTCTGCCCAAAATGCCTGGAAACTTCTGATTACCGGGCGCAAGGATGTATTTATTGAAAACGACCTTGTGGCCATGGCAGATATGAAGAATTTCATACCTGATGATATGTCCGGAATCGGACAGAGCACCGTACCGATTAACCAAGCGAATATGTTTATACTGTTTTCCAGAGTCCATCCGGATGCGGAACGGCTCAAAGCCCGGCTTGACAAGGCGCTGGTCAAACTCCATAACAGCGGAGAGATCGAACGGATCATGGGCAATCAGCCCGGAGAATAGGGGTACCGGTCCGAGCTAT
Organism: Desulfobacteraceae bacterium; assembly: GCA_003354055.1. Next base: position 40,556 of record PIVQ01000007.1, read on the forward strand.
TTTTCTTTTTGTTCCAAAACTACAAACCGCTGTTTAAATCCGAATTTTTCATAAAAATCCAGGGCCTGTTCATTGCCGTAGGCCACGGATATCCTGATTTTACCGCAATCAAATCCTTTGAGCCAGGCCAGAGCCCGGTTCATGAGCCGGCGGCCCGCACCTTCTCCCCTGCAGTCCTGCGAGACATAAAGGGAATCAATCTCCCCCATCCCCTCTTCATACGAGGCGATACAATAGGCTGAAAACATCTCTTCACCCCCGTGCCTGGCGGCAAAAATTCCCAGATGGGATTTTGCAGCAAGTTCTCTGGACCGGGCCTCAAAGGTAAATGTCTCAAAATGACCTGCAAAATGCTCGGATTTATCCCTGTGAAGACGGTTCAACCGCTCCCACAGAGGTTTGATCAGTTTAATATCCGCAGGATCCAGTTCAACAATTTCCATTTTACATCCCTGCATGAGCGGTTCTATTTATAATCTCTTCCTGAAGGGCAGGCATCAGGTTAATAAAATAATCCGAATACCCGGCCACCCTGACGATAAGATCCGTGTATTGCTCCGGATTTTTCTGTGCCTGTCGAAGGGTCTTCTCATCCACCACATTAAACTGGATGTGGTGACCGTCCATCTTGAAGTAGGAACGAATAAGTTGGACAACCGCAGTGCGTCCCTTTTCGGTTTCCAGGAACTGAGGCAGGAACTTCTGATTCAAAAGGGTGCCGCCGGTTTTGAGGTGATCTATTTTTGCGGCTGAGTTCAGTACGGCAGTCGGGCCGCAGCAGTCTGCACCCTGAACAGGCGAGATGCCTTCGGAAAAGGGCTGTCCTTTTTTCCGGCCGTCGGGCATGGCACCGGTGACCTCTCCGAAGTAGACATGGCAGGTGGTGGGCAGAAGGTTGATCCGGTATACGCCACCCCTGGTGTTGGGACGGTCTGTCACAGCCCGGTGAAAGGCGTTGAAGACCTGTTGAAGCACGTCATCGGCGGCATCGTCATCATTTCCGTATTTTGGCGCCTTGAGCAGTTGATGACGCAAGATATCATTTTCCTCAAAATCCGATGACAATGATTCCAGCAGTGCTGCCATGGTCACGGTCTGATTGTCAAACACATGATGCTTCAGGGCGGAAAGGCTGTCGGTGATGGAGCCCATGCCCACCCCCTGGATGTAGGCCGTGTTGTACCGAGCCCCGCCCTGGTTATAATCTTTACCGTTTTTGATGCAGTCTTCGGTCACCAGGGAGAGCAGGGGAACGGGCATGAAGCTAGCGTTGATCTGTTCAATCATATTGGATCCGCGGATTTTAATCTCTGCAAAATACCTGACCTGGCGGTCATAGGCCTCAAAGAGCTGTTCAAAGGTGGTAAAGCCTTCGGGATCCCCGGTTTCAAGACCGATAATCTCCCCTGTTCCGGGATCTTTTCCGTTGTTCAGGGTGATTTCCAAGATTTTAGGCAGGTTGAAATATCCGGTGAGGATATAGGCCTCCTTGCCGAAGACCCCTGCTTCCACACAGCCGGAGGCCCCGGCCAGTCTGGCATCATCCGCAGATTTCCCGTGGATCGCCATCTCCTGGACAATGGCATCGGTATTGAATACGGACGGCTGTCCAAATCCAGTACCAATGATTTTCAGGGCCCGTTTGATAAACCGGTCCGGATTCTTCCGGGACACCTGGATCATGGACGAGGGCTGGAGCAGGCGCATCTCCTCAATCACATCCAAAATAATATAGGTAAGGTCATTGACCCCGTCTTTATTCTCCGGGGTAACACCGCCCAGATTGATCAGACAGAAATCAACATAGGTGTTGCTCTCTTTGGCCGTTACCCCCACTTTAGGCGGGGCGGGATGGTTGTGGAACTTGATCCAGAAGCAGGAGAGCAGTTCTTTTGCCTGTGCCGGGGTCAGCCGCCCCTCCTCTATATCCCGCTTGTAAAAGGGATAAAGGTTCTGGTCCAGACGGCCGGGATTATAGGCGTCCCAGGGATTCAGCTCGGTGATGATCCCCACATGGAGGAACCAATAATATTGAAGGGCCTCATGAAAGGTTTCAGGGGCATGAGAAGGGATCCTGCGGCAGACGGCAGCCATATCTTCAAGCTCTGTCCTGCGGTTTTCATCGGCTTCTTTGCCGGCCGATTCTTCCAGGGCATCGGCATGACGGGCTGCAAAATGAATCAAAGCATCGGCTGCAATGTCCAGAGACTTGAGTACCTCCTGTTGATCAAGGGCACGGGGATCGGTCAGCACATCCAGGTCGGACAGGGCGGTTTTAATCTGAGCTTTGAGATCCAGGCATCCGTTGGAATATATGAGATTGCCGCCGGCCGTATGGCCGGGAGACCGCTGTTCCTGAAATTCCGTGAATATGCCGGCCTCAAAACTCTTTTTCCAGGCAGAATCCATGGCATCAAAAATCTTTTCCCTGATGGTTTTTCCTCTCCAGAAGGGGATGATCTCGCGGTCATAAACCTCTTTGGTCTCACGGCTCACCCCATAGGCCACTTTGGGCCTGGAATCCAGGATCTCAAGATCGGCCAGAGAGTGAAGGCAGACCTCGGGATAGGTGGGAACCGCCTTGGGTAAAGGCCCGCGCTCCCCGACAATCAGTTCGTTATGGTCGATAAATATGGTTTTATTGGACAGGATATGATCAAGGCAATGGGCCCGCTGGACCGGAACGGACTGCATCGGGCTGACCCGGGTTTTATAAAATTGTGTAACCAGGCATGCCCGTTCATGGGACAGGGTCACAGGGGTATCAAGACTGGTTTGGCGTAAAGTGTTTACCCGTTCATTCATTTTATCCTCCGATACTGGTGTTAAATCCGCTGTTGGCAAAGATTCGGACCGCGGCCGCAACGTCAGCCGAGTCAGGGGGATTGATCCCGGTCATTCGGTCTTTCATATTTAACTGCTGGTATTTACCTTCTCCCGCATTGTGAAAGGGCAGGATATGAATGTCCCGATATGCTGTATTGTGAAGCAAAAAATCTATAATCTGCTCAATATTATCCCGGCTGTCCGTCATGGTGGGAATCAGGGGGAACCGAAGCTTTACGGAAATGTTCAATAAACTAAGCTGTTTCAGGTTGTCCAGAATCATGGCGCAAGACCTGCCCGTCAGTCGTTTATGATCATCTTCATCCGCATTTTTTATATCATAGAGCACCAGATCTGCAGCCCGGACTGCGGGTTCCAAAACTTTAAAAGGCGCGAATCCCGACGTATCCAGACAGGTATGAATCTCCCGCTCCCGGCAGGTAAGCAGCAATGCCATGAGCAACTCAGGCTGGCACAGGGGCTCTCCCCCGGAGAAGGTGACCCCGCCGGAAGATTCATCATAGTAGATCAGATCTTTTTCAATCTCCCGGATAAGATTTTCGATAAGAGGTGCCGGGGTGTGGATTGTAAGATCTGGCATGACCTGGCTTTCAGGATTGTGGCACCAGTGGCAGGATAACGGGCAGCCCTGGAAAAACAGGGTGGTCCGGATACCCGGGCCGTCATGGATGCTGTAGCGCTGAATTCTGAAAATCCGGGGGGAATACTCTTTCATCTGCCTGTTCCTTAAACCTGGGCAGACCCGGAAAAATCGTCCCGGATCTGCTCTTCCATCAGTTTTGAAAACCGCGCCACATGCTGCCGGGCCAATTCACCTGCCTCCTTTTCACGGCCCCGGGACACGGCCGAAAGGATATCGGACAGATCCTTTAGATCCTTCTTAAGCAACGCCAAAGAAAAGGGCAGGAATTGGTGAAAATAGGCATGGATATTTTGATGGATGGTTTTCAGATTTGCCTCAAGCAGGGGATTTTCACCCATTTCGGCCAGGGCCTGGTGAAACCTTGCATCCAGGCGGTTGAATGTGTCCCAGTCGCAGGGACCGGTTTCCACATGTGCCCGGATCTCTGTCAGGATGGCGGTCAGTACCTCAATAGCCGCAGGTGTGGAAAGAAGTGCGGCCTGTTCTGCGGCATGGCCCTCCAGAAGCTCCCGGAATTGCGCCAGATGCTGCAAAGAGACTTTCTTGTGCCTGATCAGCATGGCCATACTCTCTTTCATGGCCTCTGTATTGGCCGGTTCTACCCGGGCTCCGCCCTTGACACCGGTACGGATGCTGATCAATCCCTTTTGTTCGAGCACCCGCAGGGCTTCCCTGACCGTTCCCCGGCTGGTTTCAAACATGTCTTTGAGTTTCATCTCTGAGGGCAGACGATCTCCGGGTAAAATTTCCCCGTCGAAAATCGCAGACTGGATCTGTTCAACCACATGCTGGTAGGACTTTCGGGGTTTCATCTTTACAAAGCTTAAGCCCATGGGTTCTCCTGGATAAAAATTCAAACTGTTTAATTGTCCTACAGTTTAATCTTTAAACAAAAAACCGTCAATATGTATTTGAAAAATTACAATTTAATTATTCGTCTGTTTTTTTCTTGCTGTACTTTGGATATAGTGTTTGCCTGCAGTCCGGACAGATACCGTGGCTGAAGGTGGCGTTGGACCGCTCTGAGATATAGGTTTCCACCTGGTTCCAATACCCCTTATCATCCCTTACTTTTTTACAGGAGGCACAAATTGGAATCAAACCGCTCAGGGCCTTGATCTCTCTTAAGGCGTTCTGAAGCTTTTTCAGTGTCCGGCTCAGTTTGATATGGGTATGAACCCGGGCCAGTACCGTCAGGGGGTTAAAGGGTTTGGTGATATAATCCACCGCGCCCAGTTCAAAGGCCTTGGCATCATCCATGGCCTCGGATACGGCTGTAATAAAGATCACTGGAATACTCAGGGTAGCTGGGTTGTTTTTGATCAGCGAACAGACCTCATACCCGTCCATACCGGGCATGACAATATCCAGAAGTATCAGATCCGGTAAAGGCGTCTGTTCCAGTCTTTTCAGTGCGGCCTTGCCACTTTTCACCGGTACCAGCTGGTAGGAATCCTTTAAAAGTTCCATAAGAATATGAATATTCTCAGGCAAATCTTCAACAATCATGATGCTGGGTTTTTCATTTACTGCCATTACATCTCCTTATCAGTTCACAGATCGATCCGAACCTGTACTTTCTGCCGGAGCGGCTTTTTGAAAGTAACAGATATCCTGCCATGACCTTAATATAATTCCCGTGTCTAACTTTATAAAGCATATGAGCGCCAATGTCCAGCCACGGTTACACGCCTAAGGATCGGCTTCAAAATTACTTAACCTTTTGTTTCCAAAATCCCCTGTCTTTTAAGGGGTTTTGGAAAGAATTTAGGGTAAGTTATTTTGTAACGATTCCTAAGGCAAAAAACCAGGGGTCAGGCAACGCCTCTTTTTTGTCCTGAAACGGTAAAAACCATGGAGAAACTTAAGGTATCTTCTCTTTTGAGATACCCGAGAAACCGTTGTTTCAGGTTCAGCAGCCTGCTGGACTCAAGCGTCTGACGCCGTTCCAATGCCGCCATTGCGATATCCAGCTTTGTTTCCCAAAGCGTATAGTTTTTGTCGTCTATGGCACCGGCATACAAATGATAGGGTGCGATGCCCACCTGAATATGATCAAGTCCGGCACAAAAAAAATAATGGTAGAGTTTTCTGCCGACAAAGGGGTCAAACCCCGTGGTACCGAGAGTTGCAAGCGCGCCTCCTATGCCGTCTATCAATTTTGAATCCTCCGGGTCATGCCAGACCAGCTGACCGTCCAGATCCTGTGCCATAATCCTGCCACCGGGTTTGCAGACCCGGACCATTTCAGATAACGCCCTTTCTTTGTCTTTGACATATTCGAATAAAAAACGGGAACAGACCAGATCAAAATGGCTGTCGTCAAAAGGCAGATCCAGGGCATGTCCTGTGGCAAGTTCAAGATTATCCGGCCGATCATGCCTTAGTCTTGCCTGATGGATCCGGCTACCGCTGATATCAACCCCGGTTGCCTGAAGATCCGGGTAGCGCCGCGCCATTTCCCGAACCAGGGCAGACGACCCGCATCCCACATCCAGAACCCGCATGTGGTCCCCGATTAGATTCTCAAAGTATTCATCCAGCCATTGATCGGCATCCACCTTGTCTTCCAGCCGCCGAAATTCCCTTGGATCCTCCATAAAATAATCCATAATCATCTCCATACAATAAATTACGGCAATGCGGGCGGGCCTGAAAATTCCCGGTACACAGCCTCAAAGTGATCCATCATCCGGGTAAATCCCTCCCGAAGCCAGAGACTTTGGGCATAGTCCCTTAGATAGATCCCGCCAATGGGTTCAAGAACCGCCATATCAATATCTGTTACAACCATCAGGCATTGGGGAGAGAAATCCGCATACACCGGGGTGACAGCTCCAATCAAAGCCTTAGCAATACCGGCCTTGTCATCATCGGAAATTGTCGAATCCATCAAAAGATCGCATCGATTTTCAAGGAAACTGAGATTAAATCCAAGGGGCCCTCTGTGTGCCACAACAGCCCCGAGTATTTTATCGGTGCCTCTATGTATCGCCAGATACAGATCCCGATAGCGAAAAAGTCCGGCACCGTCATACAGATCATTCATTCCGTCCAGAAAAATATCCCTTTGGTCAAACCCTTCTGCCAGGGCATAAATCCGCCCCCTTATCTGTGCCGCAAAAGAAAAAAAAGCAGAGGCAAGCCCCGGATGCCACCGGACAATGTCAATGCCCCTGCCGGGGCTTACCTTTTTTGCAGCCAGAGGGAATTGAACATAATGATAGGTCCGGCAAGATGCCATTTTAGACCCGATGGTATTTACCAGTGTACCGAAAACCGCACGGGGCAGGATCTTTGAGGGCTGAAACCACAGGCAACCGCTTTTTACCTTTACAGGACTGTGAATATGATGAGATTGGATGGCCATCATCACAGCCCTTGAGCCCCTTGGATTACCCGTAGACACCCAGTGCTGGGCATTTACCGCCCGTAATGCAGGCCGCCAGGTAGTGATGGCAGTCCAGGCATTTTCCCGGGCGCAGGATACGACCCGGAACAATTGATCCCGACTGTTCATACCCCGGTCCCAGTTATCCAGGATCTCATCAATATGGGGTGCCAGCCGTTTTAGTTTTGCCGGATATAAAAAACCCAGGGTCTTATACCGATCAAGCAATCGGTCTGCCCCAAGAGCATTCACCCGGCATCCATAGGTGGAAAAAGAATCCGGAGCAATCAAGTCCGGCAAAGAACGCTTTAAAGCCTTTACGTCAGGAGCCATGATATCCCCCTGTAAATGAAACCTTCCGAGAACGGCCTGATAAGA
>PIVQ01001729.1 GCA_003354055.1 Desulfobacteraceae bacterium
CTTTCACTATTTAATGATAATGTTCACATGACAGAAACTTTAGGTGTTGATAATTTAGGAGTTACATTCAATGCTAAAATTAATGGAAGTTTATTAACTAATTTAAATATTGGAACTTCAGGAGTATATCAAATTGATGCCCAAAATATATTTGACGATAAAAATACATTATCATCTGGAGTAACATCATCTAATTTAGAAACTTTTGGAACTTTAACATCATTAAATATTAATGGAAATGCTACTATATCTGGCGATTTAGGTGTTAATACTTTAGGTGTAACTACAAATGCTTTGATAAGTGGTAGTTTAGTTACAGTTGGAAATATTGGAACTTCAGGAGTATATCAAATTGATGAACAAAATATATTTGATGATAAAAATACATTATCAGCTGGAGTAACATCATCTAGTTTAGAAACTTTTGGAACTTTAACATCATTAAATGTTGATGGAAATGCTACTATATCTGGTGATTTAGGTGTTAATACTTTGGGTGTAACTACAAATGCTTTGATAAGTGGTAGTTTAGTTACAGTTGGAAATATTGGAACTTCAGGAGTATATCAAATTGATGAACAAAATGTCTTTAATGATAAAAATACATTAGCAACTGGAGTAACATCATCTAGTTTAGAAACTTTAGGAACTTTAACATCATTAAATGTTAATGGAAATGCTACTATATCTG
>PIVQ01001730.1 GCA_003354055.1 Desulfobacteraceae bacterium
AAATCTTCCGCGCAGGCCGACTCGACTAGTGAGCTATTACGCTTTCTTTAAAGGATGGCTGCTTCTAAGCCAACCTCCTAGCTGTCTAAGCCTTCCCACATCGTTTCCCACTTAACTATAACTTTGGGACCTTAGCTGACGGTCTGGGTTGTTTCCCTCTTGACTACGGACGTTAGCACCCGCAGTCTGTCTGCCCTACTTGTACTCCACGGTATTCGGAGTTTGCAAAGGGTTGGTAAGTCGGGATGACCCCCTAGCCTTAACAGTGCTCTACCCCCGTGGGTAATATAGGACGCTCTACCTAAATAGATTTCGAGGAGAACCAGCTATCTCCCGGCTTGATTAGCCTTTCACTCCGATCCACAAGTCATCCCCTGGCTTTTCAACGACAGTGGGTTCGGTCCTCCAATTGATGTTACTCAATCTTCAACCTGCTCATGGATAGATCGCCGGGTTTCGGGTCTATACCTAGCAACTAAACGCCCTATTAAGACTCGGTTTCCCTACGGCTCCGCTAAACGCTTAACCTTGCTACTAAATATAAGTCGCTGACCCATTATACAAAAGGTACGCAGTCACAGAACAAGTCTGCTCCCACTGCTTGTACGTATACGGTTTCAGGTTCTATTTCACTCCCCTCACAGGGGTTCTTTTCGCCTTTCCCTCACGGTACTGGTTCACTATCGGTCA
>PIVQ01000159.1 GCA_003354055.1 Desulfobacteraceae bacterium
TATAATGCCAGCTGTCATGGAAGAGAGTATTAAATCGGACCCAAAAGTCTGCGCCAATCCGACAGAGAGCAAAACCGCTCCAATCAATACAAACAGATTGTTTTCTGAATTACCTCTGCGTCGTACAAACAGAACGATGCCGTAACCCACGACGGCACCGATAACAATGGCGCCCCCAATGTCTCTGCCAAAATGCAAAACACTGCTCAGAATGGATTGAGATTCGCCGCTTAATCGTTGCGCCACATTGGATGCAATACCGTACAACGCCATTGCCAGCACATCATCAAGAGCGACAATCGCAACCAAGGTTGTTGTTAAAACACCGGCAGCTTTATACTCCCAGATAACACCCATTGTACTGGCGGGGTCAGTTGCGGAAGAAATAGCCCCAAGGACGATTCCCACAACCAGAGCGTAGGTAAAATTATCCAGGGCCAGGTAAACGACTACAAAACTACCAATGGCAACCAATGTACTGGCCAGCAACCCTTCAATAATCAATATCGTTGAAAATTTACGGGCATATTTCTTCAGTTCCCGAAATTCCAATTCCGCACCAACCAAAAAACCGATGATGCCAAGTGCAATAAAACTCAATGGGGTTAACGTCTTCACTGTTTCGATCGGAATAAGATTGATTCCCTGCCCCCCCAGCGCAACTCCCGCCAGGATATATCCAAGGACTTGCGGTCCCCTCATCCGTTTGGTCAAGCCGGAACTAATCAATCCACCCAGCACTGCCAGTGCCAACACCAATATTACACTTCCATGCAACTCCATTTTAAAATTCCCCTGTGATAATTCGGTAGGCGGACTTGGCATCTGAACAAGCAAGAGCGACTTCACGAACGTTTATATTTTTAAAAAAACTGACCACCGTAGCAAGAACCTTCAAGTATTCTTTTCTGATAAACCGCCAGGAGGTTCCTGCTTTCCCCCAAGAAGTATTCCTTTTTTAACCCAGGATACAACGGTTGTTTCCGTTACTTTGAGGTAAAATCCAACATCCTCAAGTGCCCAAGCCTTACCCGTCTCGCCCCCCACCATTCCAATATTAGTATTGCGAAACTTCAATCTTACAACAAAATTGCATTATTTGTCAATAAAAATGAAAAATAGTTCGTTTTTAGAGAGTCCTTGGGATTCATGCCACATAAAACACGGGGGGTGTTGATCTTTTATAGATAGAGATGATATTTTACAGAAAGGCAACAGACCACCATAACACTTGTCTGAACCGGACAGACGTGTACTCAGGAGGGACAGCCATGGTAGAAAACGTGATCATAATGGGGGCGGCTGGACGCGACTTTCACAACTTCAATGTTTATTTCAGAGACAACAGAAGATACAATGTCATAGCATTTACCGCGACCCAGATCCCCAATATCGAAAACCGACGTTATCCCCGAAAGCTTGCCGGCGGCCTTTATCCCCAAGGGATCCCCATCCATCCGGAAACGGATATTATCCCTCTGATCAAAAATCACAAAATCGACCTGGTATCCTTTTCCTACAGCGATATCAGCCACACGGAAGTGATGCACAAGGGGTCTATGGTCAATGCCGCGGGAGCCGACTTCGTGATAATCGCAGCCCCCTATACCATGCTGAAATCGAATAAGAAAATCATCTCCGTCTGTGCCGTCAGAACCGGGTGCGGAAAATCCCAGGCCAGCCGGGAAATATACCGGATCCTGACAAGGATGGGAAAAAAGTCGATCCTGGTCCGTCACCCCATGCCATACGGCGACCTGCAGCGTGAAGCGGTTCAGCGCTATTCCACCTTTACCGATCTTGACAGACACCACTGCACCATAGAAGAGCGGGAAGAGTTCGAACCGGTCATAGAGATGGGAGCAGTGATTTACGCTGGCATAGACTATGAAAAGGTTTTAAGGGAGGCGGAAAAGGAGGCGGAGATCATTATCTGGGACGGCGGAAACAATGACACACCTTTCTTTCATCCCGACCTGAGTATCGTGCTTTTCGACCCTCACCGCCCGGGACACGAAAGATCCTACCATCCTGGAGAGACCAACATGCTTATGGCTGATATTGCCGTAATCAACAAGGTGGACACAGCCGATCGGGAAAATATCCAGGAGGTACGAAGTACCATTGAAACGCATAATCCCGATGCTACCATCCTCCAGGCAGATTCTATAATCACGGCGGAGAATCCGGACCGGATCAGGGGGAAACGCGTACTGGTAGTGGAAGACGGCCCCACCCTGACCCACGGCGGGATGCGGTTCGGTGCCGGCATTGTCGCAGCACAGAGGTTCGGTGCAGCGGAGATCGTGGACCCGACACCCTGGCTCTCAGGATCCTTTAAAGAGTTATTCAAGACATACCCGCACATCGGCCCCCTTCTCCCGGCGATGGGATACAGCAAGCAGCAAATATCGGACATGGAACAGACCATCAAAAATGTCCCCTGTGATTTGGTGATTCTCGGAACCACCAGCGACCTGACCCGACTCATCTCCATTGAGAAGCCGACAATCCGCATCCGATACGAGTACAGGGACCATGGTCTCCCTACACTTGCGGCAGAGATCTCCCGGCGCATTGATTCATGGTAAAATTGGCCTGTGGCAAAGAGAGACGCATGGCGGATTGTTAATCTTTACCCTAAAAAATCCTATTGGTCAGGTTATTATAAATACCAGGAGTATGGATAAAATAGCCATAGCCGCCCCTATACCTATGGGAAGGGTTCCCTGAACAAGATCACTGTATACCTGTTTCTTTTTATAAAACAAATGCTTATCCCGGAATCCCTGAAGAAGCCAGAGATTAACGGCAAAAAACAATGCTGTATGGGTCGTTACTTTTTGTAAAAAGCCGGACACCCTTTTTACAACCCCAATGAGGATACCCTCGAACAGCCGGTTCAAGGAATTTAGGCCCTTATCCAGTATATGGTAGGCAAACCGCCCCAGTTTCCGATAGATCCAGTCGGCATCCAGGTTCCGACCCTTTACCTCGGGCACATAATAGCCCGACATAATCAGCAGGGTAAAGGCAAAGGCACCAAACATCAGCAATTGGAGTTGCCCCACCACATGGGCGCCGGTATAGGGTTCATAATCCACAGCAAAAGGCAGGAGATCATAAAGAGGCTGGTAATATACACCCAACCCCACGCAGATGGAGGCAGCAATCCCCATGGCCAGCAGCATGTTCAGGGGTGGTTCTTTTGCCCGGATACCGGCATCACGGCCGAAAAAGGTAAAAAACGGCACCTTAATACCTGCATGATCCACCACGCCTGTGGAGGCAAACTGGAGTACCAGCCAAACCAGGAATATTTGCTCTTGGGCGGAAGCTGCAACGATCATGGATTTGGAAACAAACCCGGAAAACAACGGAAAAGCTGCTATGGAGGCAGCCCCCACCATACAGAACACACAGGTCAAGGGCATGGTTTTATAGAGTCCGCCTATTTCCGTACACTTTATCTTGCCCGTCATCTGGAGAACGGAACCTGCCGCCATGAACAAGAGTGCCTTGTAGATAATATGGCAGAAGGCATGGGCCACGACCCCGTTCAGGGCCAGTTCGGTACCGATGCCGATCCCGACCAACATAAAGCCGACCTGATTCATAAGACTGTAGGACAGCACCCGGCGGATATCGTTTTCCAAAACCGCGTAAAAAATCGGAATCGTCACCATGAACAGACCGATTAAAATGAGCAGATCAGTACCCGGAAAAGTTCTGATGAGCAGATACACAGCCGATTTTGTGGTAAATGCACTTAAGAAAACAGTAGAGGTAGGGGTTCCCATAGGATATGCATCCGGCAACCAGGCATGAAGCGGTATGGCCGCGGCATTCAGGGCAATACCGATGAAAATAAGCCAGGAAGAAGGTCCATCAAGCCCAATATAATCAAAGGCAATGGTGCCGGTTTCATGTATGTAAAATACAATACCTGCCAGCAGAAACAATCCGCCTGCCAGATGGACAAGGATATACCGGTAAGCAGCTTCCCGCGACGCCTTGGTCCGTGAAGCGATGATCAGAAATGTAGAAGAAACCGCCATGATTTCCCAGAACAGGTAAAGGGAGAGAAGATCCCCTGCCAGCACAACCCCGAGGGTGGATCCGGCATAGACCAGACCCGATACATGCTGGAGATTGTCCTCTACCTTCAGGGCAAACAGCACCCCTATAAAGGTCATGATGGTGAATACAAGTGCAAAAACGTAGGAGAGCTTGTCCACCCGCCCCAGAATCAGATCATATCCCAAAAATTCAACGGTCCAGGAATTTCCCAACGGCGTGTTGATCAGAGCTATGAAAACAACTACCGGCAGGGCCAGCATAAAGGCCCGTTGTACATTCCCCCGTAAAATCGGGATTAGCACAGCGCCTAAGATAAGAATAAATGCAGGAGGAAGAATATCAGTCATCATAGTAATCCTCTTTTCGCATAAGTATTTTTCTCAAGAAGTTGGCAACAAATATGAGCGTGACATAGGATATAAAACCGAATACCGCGTAAAACCCGTAAAAATGCTCAACATAGAATTCACCATGCATGTCTACAAAGCTTTCCGCAATCAATACCAGGACAAGGGCTATAAAAAATCCTTTTTGAAAGCGGCGTACATTTTTAGGGTCATCAAAAATTGTTAATCCCTTTTTCATTGTTTAATCCTTTTCCGGGTATCTCAATGTGAATGGGAGAATATGTAAATAAAATAAATAACAGCCGCACATAGAACAATGTGGAAAGTCGTTTTGAATCCAGGATCTTCTTCATGCTCCAGGACTTCAAATGTCTTGTTTTTGAATTTTTTCTTCTTAATTTTCATATTCATTTTCCTTAAAATGCTTTTGCTCTCCAAGGCAGGTACCCTTTGGAGCAGCCGGTGTCCGGTACTATGGAAACCGCATGCATGCAGAGTTTCGGCAGGAACGTGATAGTACCTGCGATGAATATCCAAAAATTCTCTAACATTGGATTTTAGAAAATGACAGCAAGTAAGGTGTGACAAAAGCGAGACCAGGACAGTCGGGAACGGTAATTGAGGCTATGGCATCCATGGATTAGCCTTTTTAATTTTTTACCGTTGTTTGTGCTCATATCAGGATCGGAATGATGATGTAGTCGCAACAGCGCCGGAGTATAATCCAACTACAATGCTTAAAAATTCTCACCAATCCCAAAGCCACCAATATATGAATCGGCCCTTCGGCCATTGAAACCTGCTCAGCCCCCGTTCCATGACAACGCCCCTCTGATTAAATCCCAAATTCAACCTTCTTTCATTTGAAGTTTCAAATTGAGCTCAAATTCCAAAAATAATACGGTATAGCTTTTTGCAGTGGGGTGTTCCGGCGAGTGGGGATTATTGATGACCTGAAGGTCACACGTAACCTAAAGGTCACAACGTAGAGCGCTGTTGAACAATGCCGCGGATCAGTTGCCGAAACATCCATTTAGACTTTAGTTTTTTATATCGTTTGTCTTATGATCGTGCAAGGAGAAATTATAATACTTTTTGAAGAAAAACGTTAAAGTACTATGCACCGGTCAGAATTCCGGTGATGCATATTTTACATCTCCATGACAATTGTCATGGAGATGCGGCCCTAACTTCCGGGCAAAGCGTTGTAAAGGCCGGAAAAATCGATTCGTGCTGAAATCAATCAATAATTGCGACCCCAATATCCATCAACTATTTTTCAAAACCGATAAAAATTTCCGGTATGTTTTTGTCAGCCGTGCGTTGAATATTCCGGCTAACCGCCTGAAAACCACATTTCCGATTTCAGGATTTTCATCAAAGATTCTGTGCAGGCTTCTTGTTGGAATTTTCAAAACCTTGACATCTGTTTTACAAACGGCCGTTGCCGTATATTTGCTATTTTCAACAAGGCTCGACCATCCGAAAATATCGCTTCGTTCAGTGATACTGTAAATAAACGTATCTTCGTCTATTAAAAGATCGGCTATCCCCTCTTCCATGATATATAACTCTCTGGCTTTTTCTCCCTCTTTAAACAGTATCGTACCATCGACATATAATTTTTCCTCACAAATATCAGCAATTTTGTCCATGACACTAAAGTCTAAGCCGTTAAAAAGATCGGATTCGGTAATATGCATTTGTCCCCTCCCTCTAAAAATTAATATCCAAAGAGAGCCCCCGGTTCAACCGATTTACACCGAAACGCGATTATCAGCAAAACGATGCGCTGCAACAATCAATGCGGGAGATGTTCAGTCCATTTTTCTTCACAGGGATCAATTGGAGATTTTCTTTAACAAAAAGCTTTGAGGAAGTAGTGGGGGCAGTTGGTCAGTTAAGCGAGAAAAGGCTTTAGAGTTTTGCATTTCATTTTCCGGGAAACTCTGTATCTAAATCTACACACCTCCGGAAAAAATGTAAACTTCAATTTCGAATTGTCTGCATGAAAAATACCTGTGCATTTGAAATATCCTGTTTTTCCTGTACTTTGGGCTGAATATGGTTAATAATCGGCCCTGCGCATTTATCTCAATTGATCTGGCAGGAGAAGAGGTATGGATTTAAAGGAACTTTGTCCGGAGAAGCTGCTCACCCCAGAAGAAAGCGTTAAAAAGATTCACAACGGGTCCAGGGTTTTTATCGGCACCGGATGCGGTGAACCTCAGCAGTTGATCAGGGCCATGATCGAAAACAAATCCATCCAGGATATCATCATCTACCAGATGCTTTCCGCCACCCTTTCCGAATATGTAAATGATGAAAATTTTCTATCCCGGTTTTCCATAAAGCTGTTTTTTATCTCCCTTCTCATGCGACAGTTTGCCTTTGAAGGAAAGCTTGATTATATCCCGGTTTACCTGTCCCAGATCCCTAAAATTTTCAAGGATAATGAAATCGGCCTGGACTTTGCGCTGATCCAGGTCTGCCCGCCGGATGAACACGGGTATTGCTCATTGGGCATCTCCGTGGATATTACCCTGTCAGGGATGAAAAATGCCAATGTGGTAATTGCCCAGGTCAATCCCAATATGCCCAGAACCTGGGGCGATTCACTGGTTCACATTGATGAGCTTGACTATCTTGTGGAATATAAGGAACCCCTGCTGGAATCCCTGCCGGAGACCAAAAACCGGAAAGTCATCGAGCGTATCGGCCATTATGTCAATATGCTGGTGGATGACGGTGCCACCCTTCAGATCGGTTTCGGACATCTGCCGGATGCGGTTATGCCCTATTTGGCGGATAAAAAGGATCTGGGCATCCATACCCAGGTTATCACGGACGGACTGCTGCCCCTGCTCCGGAAGAAGGCCATTACCAACAGAAAGAAAAATTATCTCCAGGACCGTGCAGTAACCTCTCTTTGTATGGGATCCCGGGAGTTGTACGATTTTGTTAACGATAACCCCATGTTCTACTTCCGGTCTTCGGAATTTGTAAACGATCCCAATGTCATTGCAAAAAACGATAATTTCATATCCATCAGTTCTGCCCTGGAAGTGGATCTTACCGGCCAGATCTGTACAGATTCCAAAGGATATCTTTTTTACAGCGGTATCGGGGATCAGGTGGACTTTATTCGGGGGTCATCCATGTCCAAGGGTGGATTTTCAATTGTGATCATCCCCTCAACCGCCCAGAACGGGAAGGTATCCAGGATTGTCCCCCATTTGAGTGAAGGGGCGGGTGTGGCCACCACCCGCGGTGACATTGATATCATTGTCACGGAGTACGGGATTGCTGAAATCGGGCGGAAAAGCATTTCCCAGCGGGTCATGGAACTGGCCCAGATTGCCCACCCCAAATTCAGAAACGATTTGATCGAGCAGGCCAAGCAACGGCATTATATTTTCGGGGACCAGCTACCCCCCTCAAGCCAGGATCTTCTGTTTCTGGATTCCTACAATGAGATCATGACCCTGCCCAATAGAAAAAGCCTTGAGGTAAGGCCTTTGCTGCCGTCGGATGAGTTTGAATCCAGGCACTTTTATTATTCCCTCCAGGAAGATTCCATCTATTACCGCTTCTTTAACAAGCGCAAGGTTTTTTCCAGAAAAATGCTCCAGCAACAGTGGGCTGCGGTGGATTACAAACGGAACATGAGTCTGATTGCCCTCATGCAGATGGGAAAGCGCAAACAGATCGTTGCCATCGGTTCTTACGCCGAAGCGGGAGAAGACGCAGCGGAGGTGGCCTTTCTGGTCAGAGAAGACCTCCACGGCCAGGGCATCGGCACGTTTCTTTTAACTGCGCTTGAAAAAATAGCCCGGGAAAACAATTATACCCGGTTTCTTGCCACGGTATTGGCAGAAAATGAAAAGATGCTCTACGTGTTCCAGAAAAAATATCCTGACGCAAAGTTCATCCGCAGCGGAACAGGGGAGGTAGAAGTACAAATGCCCTTTTCCTGACACCTGAAAAGGGGCCGAGAAAAAGGGCAAAGGTTTCGGATCTATTTATTCTTTGAACTGAGCTCCGGAAAATCCCAGTAAAAGTATTCTTTAATTTCGTCTTCATCATCCGTATCCATCCGGCTGACCTCATTTTCACGAAGTTCAATGCGGCGGATCTTGCCTGAAATCGTTTTGGGAACCTCCGTGACAAATTCAATGATTCTGGGAATCTTGAATTTTGCCAGAATATTCATGGTGTGCTTGAACAGATCCAGGGCAAGATCACGGTCGCCTGCATAGCCGGGGTTGAGGATGACATAGGCCTTGACCAGCTGATACCTTCTCGGATCCGGTGCCCCGACGACGGCAGCCTCGGCAACTCCCGGATATTCAAGCAAGGCACTTTCCACCTCAAAGGGACCGATACGGTAATCAGACGACTTAATCACATCATCGGCCCGACCGACGAACCACCAGTATCCGTCCTGGTCAAAAGAGGCCCTGTCACCTGTATAATAAAAATTATCCACAAACACGGCACTCATCTTTTCCGGGTTTCCAATATATTCGCTAAAGAGACCGATGGCTCTCCAATTGTTCAGCTTCACGACAATATGACCGACCTGATCCGGTTCTGTAATCTCATTTCCCTCATTATCAGCCAAAGCCACATCATACATAGGGGAAGGCATGCCAAAGGACCCGGCCCGCATATTACCGGTCATCCATGGGGGATTACCGATCATGGCAGTGCATTCGGTCTGACCGTAAAAATCTCGGATTTCCGTGCCGGTATGAGTTTTCCACTGAGTGATGACCTCGGGGTTCAAAGGTTCTCCGGCTGAAATAGACTGTCTTAAACAGGACAGGTCGTATTTATCCAGATCCATGTTCACAAACATGCGCCAGGCAGTGGGCGGCCCGCAGAAGGTGGTGACCTTGTTACCGGCAATGGCGTTGAGATAGGCATCACCGTCCAGGGTATCAAAACGGAAACCTGTAACTGTGGCACCGACATTAAAGGGGACAAAAAAGGACGACCAGGCCCATTTGGCCCAGCCGGGGGCACTCAGGTTATGATGAATATCATCAGGCTGTACCCCGATCATCACGGTAGAGGACAGATGTCCGATTGGATAGGAGGCTGCGGTATGGCCGACCCGCTTGGGAAGCCCTGTGGTGCCGGAGGTAAAAAAGCAGAACAGGATCTCATCGGATGCGGTACGGGCTGCCTCAGACTGATCTGATTCGCCTTCAATGGCATCAAAGGAGGTCCATCCTTCTCTTTCTCCCAGAATAAGCTTCACTTTGGGGGAGATACCGGTTTCGGTAATGGCTTTTTCCAGTATGTCCACAGATGCCTCATCCGCCAGAACCACATCCGGCTTATAGGTCTCAAACCTGAACTCAAGCTCTCGGGATGTCATGGTGGTGGCAGTAGGCACAGTCACAATACCGGCCTTGATGCAGGCCAGGCTTGCAAACCAGACCTCAGGGCAGATTGGGGTCATCATATACATGTTGTCTTTGTGCCCAACCCCCTGGCCCGCCAGAAAATTAATCAGCTTATTGGCCTTCTGTGACATGGCAAGATATGAATAAGACCGGGTCTCAAGACTATGGATATCATGGTAAATCAAAGCGGTCTTGTCCGGTGTTTCCGCCACATGGATCTCTTCAAAAATTTCTTTGGCCCAGTTGAAGTGTGAGGGGAGTGTCATGGCATTCAGATTTTTAAAGAATGAGGTTGCATGGGCTTCCTTTTCTGAATCGTCTGGCATCTGGTTGATCTGGATGACGTCTTTGTAGAGCTCTTTCATACCTTTAAAACACTCCTTGCAATCCGAATTGATGTTATGTATAGCTGGTCCAAAAATATTGATTCTATAATGGATCACCCCTGGGTTGTCAAAATTTATTTTACCCGTTGCCGCCCGGGGGAACAAAAAAATAAGCAGAAACCCATGACAAACAATACAATTACCTTGATTTTAGCTCCCCTCCAGGGATTCACAGATGTGACCTTCAGAAATGTCTATACCGGGCATTTTTCAGGTATTGACGAGGCCCTCGCCCCCTTTATTTCAACCATGGGCCAGCAACGGCTCAAACCATCCAGAATCCAGGATGTGGCTCCGGAACAAAACAAGGGCCTCTTTGTGGTTCCCCAGATTCTGGGAAATGTAGCCAAAGATTTCATATTTCTGGCCGACCATCTGTATGAGATGGGCCATAAACAGGTGAACTGGAACCTGGGCTGTCCCCATTCCAAAATTGCAAAAAAGCATCGTGGATCCGGCCTTCTACTCTATCCTGAGAAAATCGATACCATCCTGTCAGAAATCATCCCGGAGATGAAACCGTCTCTCAGCGTAAAAATCCGATTGGGGCGGCGGAACAAGGATGAAATCAATGACCTGCTCACTGTTTTCGATCGCCATCCGGTGGATGAAATCATTCTCCATCCTAGGACCGGTGAACAGATGTATACAGGCGGGGCTGACCTGGACGCCTTTGAAAAGGCCAGTCAGGCAAGCCGTCATAACTTTGTCTATAACGGGGATATTGTGGACATGGCATCCTATGAACGGGTCAGGACCCGATTCCCTCACATTCAAAGGATCATGATCGGCAGGGGCATATTGTCCAACCCCTTTCTTGCCGAAGAAATCAAAGGCATTGACGCCGGGGATCAGCCCAAACGGCTGGAACGCCTCAGGGCCTTTCATGATGACCTGCTTGCAGGTTATGACAAGATCTTTTCGGGACCGGGACATCTTACCGGACGGATGAAGGGTTTCTGGACTTATCTCGGACCTTCCTTTGAGGGCCATAAAAAGCCGTTGAAAAAAATCCTCAAGGCCACAAGCCTTCCGGCCTATACAGATAGGGTAAATACATTTTTCGACCTGAACCTGAAATTTAATCCGGGCCAGCCCCTTTTATAGTTAAGGGAACTGACCCGGAAGTAATTCAAACCGTTGAAGCGGTCAGACTAAATTTCCATACCGGCCTGATATCCTGCATGAACCGCATCAAAGGCCATGGCAATCTGTGAGGCATCTCCGACCACCCTGTAATCAATGCCCATCTCCTTGACCATGGACTCCAGGGGATTGTACGGGGCGGAACCTGCCGCCACCACAACCGTATCTGCAGCCATATCCACCACATTGCCGTCCTGTTCAATTTCAAGACCTGTCTCCGTAATGCGGACCACTTTTCCGGCGGTCATGGATTCAACACCAAACCGTCCCATGTCCTGCATCATTCCCCACTTAGTGGACTTTCCGATATCTTTTCCGATCTTGTCGGTCATCTCGATCAGACAGATCTTTTTGCTACCCTGGGTTGCCATTTCAAACAGGGCTTCAGGTGTTTCAGCCTTGTTCACCAGGAGAAACTTCAGGGTTTCAGCAGACATGGTGCCTTTTTCCGCAAGAAAGAGAGCGGTTTCAACGCCAACGGCGCCGCCGCCCACAATGGCCACCCGCTTGCCTG
>PIVQ01000875.1 GCA_003354055.1 Desulfobacteraceae bacterium
AATACTCACCTTATTACTCGGCACGACGTGCCATTTTATTTCCCAGGATACTCAACAATCCCCCAAGCCCCATATATCCGGTAATGGCCTGGAGGGAAACAACCACCTGGGCTACCAGAGACATGGGAACAGCATCTCCGTAGCCAAGGGTGGTCAGGGTGACAAAACTAAAATATATGGGCGAAAACCAGGTTTCATAGCTACCGTAATCAATGGCGACCTGGGTATATATGGTGGAATACACCAATGTTGCGGCTACCAGCCAGATAAACCACCGCATCAGGCTTCGGCCGCAATCCGAGGTAAACCACCAGATCCAGTATATGGTGTTATGCATCCGGCTCTGGCTTTGAAACTCAAACAGATAATTTTCGTCGGAAATATGGCGGCGAACCAGATATGCTCCCCGAAGGTCCATATCCCTGACGTCTGCCCCGATCCAGTCCGCTTTTTTAAAGTTTTTAATACCCAAAAGGCGGCAGCGCTGGAGATCAGCCAGGCCAAACCGTGTATGGGCCACATTGCTCTTTTTCATATCTGCATCACAAAGGGTGGCTCGGGTAAATACGGCATGGGAAAGGTCTGCCTCGGCCATTCGGGAACCAGTGAGATCCGATGCTCTTAGATCCGCAGAATGAAGGGAAGACCGACTCAGGACGGCTTCACTCAGATCGGCATTGATCATACTTACATGGGAAAGATCGGCCCCCCCGAACCCACAGTTTTTGGCACTGCATTCGTTTAAACTTGCCCGGCGCAGATCAGCCCCGATGAATTCGCATTCATCCAAAATCGCCATATCAAGACCGGCATCCATTAAAAGCGCATAGCTTAAATTTGACCGGCTCAGGTTCACCCGGTTCATAGAGGCAAAGGAAAAATCATATCCGGACAGATCCAACCCGGAAAGATGCTGGTTGTTCAGGTTGATTCCCCTGAGATCCAGTCTCAGGGGCCGGTCCAGACCACCCTGTCGGCATTTGGTTTTCAGACGTTGAATCATGGCCTCCTGACGGGTACCGTCAAATTCAGGATCCCGCTCCTGCCACCTGTGCGTCAGGGCTTTTCCATCTGCACTCCGGACCTGGGCTTCCCTTTTTTCCATCCTGATCCCTTTTCTTAATATTCTATTCTTGGTACCTGGTTTCTCAATACCCGATTTATTACTCTATGGCAGTAGTTATTCACGATCTTTGTGATGAAAAATGCTTAACACTTCTTTTATACACCAAAGACGATAATAAGTTAACCCTTGGCAGTTATAAAACCAAGGAGTTTTTTCTTGACCCTACCCCAAGACAGGCCTATGGTTACCCCAATGAATCATATATACCTACTGGAGAGTTGAATCATGAAATTTACCATAGACCATTTTAATATAAATGTATTGGACCTGGATAAAAGCCTGGCCTTTTATGAAACAGCCTTGGGACTTACGGAACAAAACCGAAAGACAGCAACTGATGGCAGTTATATTATTGTATTCCTCACGGACAATGCCTCTGCCAACAAATTGGAACTGACCTGGCTCAAATCCCAGGACACCCCCTATGACTTAGGGGATGAAGAATTTCATATTGCTTTTAAAACAGATGATTTTGAGAATGCCCATGCCCTGCATAAAGACATGGGGTGTATCTGTTATGAAAACAAGGAGATGGGTATCTATTTTATCAACGATCCTGACGGGTATTGGCTGGAGGTGGTGCCGATCCGTTAAAAAGGGGCAGACAGGCCTAAGTCCTAGGACATCAAATTCTCATGAAAATTATTTTAGATCCTCAAACCAATTTCCAAGACCTTGAAAAAAATATCACCACCCTTGCGGACAAGGGGCTTAAAACAATAATGATTTTCCATGCCGAGGGCGGACTTGATAAAATCCCCGGATTCAAAGCCCAATGCGATACCTTGTTAGAAAAAGCCGCAAAAAAAGGAATTCAAATTTTCGGGGGTATATTCCCCGGTATCATGAGTGACGGCCGGCTAATGGACAAGGGCAGTATTCTAATGGGTATCCGAAGCCGGGTTCATACCATCACCCTTGACCGTCTTGAGGACCCGGATCTGGCCGACACCATAAAAAAAAAGTTACCCCCCTTTGACCCGGATCATCCTGAAAAGAACTTTAAGACCCTGTTTGTCATTGGCGACGGGTTCGGGGAGTCCAACCACAACCTGATTGAAGGGTTAAACCGGTTCGTTGAAAACTATCCACTCAGTGTCATTGGCGGTCTTGCCGGTAGAAATACGTTAAAGGCCAGCCATTACAATATCTTCACACCGAAAAAAGTCATCCAGAACGGTGCTGTGCTTGCCTTTACCGACCTTGAAAGCGGCATCGGCGTCAACCATGGGTGGACGCCCCTTAAAAATTCGGATTGCCGGGTCACCCGGACCAACTATTGCTACGTAGAAACCATCAATAAAAAACCAGCTCTGGAATTTTACCTGGATTTTATCTCCAAAATCGATCCTAAAATTGCCAGACGAAAACAGGCACTTTTATCCGGAGATGCAGATCTTTTTTTCAAAGAGGTGGCCATAAAATACCCTCTCGGTCTTATCCGGAAACAAAGAGACAGGGAGCAGATTATTGACCGGACCGCCGTCTCTGTGGGGGCAGACAGGTCTTTACAGTTTTCAGCGCAGATTCCCGAGGGTACCCAGGCCTGCATCCTTCATCTGACCGGTAAGTCAGCCCAGGCACAATGCCTGAATATCAGGGAGGCAGCCCAGACTGCCTATGTTGAAAGCCTCAGAGTCTTCCCACCTGAAATTTTGGCACCCCGGGTGCTCATCATGGATTGTTTCGGCAGAAAACAGATGGTGGACAACCTGGGATATGA
>PIVQ01000160.1 GCA_003354055.1 Desulfobacteraceae bacterium
GGCGCAAGAAAGTCTGAAACCGGAGTGTACTCTTGTACATGAGGATTTCAGACTTTTGCAGCAACGCGGCAGATGGGTGAGTTTTCATTTAAGCACTACTTGTTCATGAGGAGCCAGATTCCTGCCACGGCAATGATAGCACCTACAAAGGCCCGAATCGACACACGCTCTTTATGAAGATAAATGGAAAAGGGAATGATGCAGATCGGAGTCATGGATAAAAAAGTCGATGCCACCCCGGTCGTAAGATACTGAAGCACCATCAAGGATAGGGATACCCCGATAAAGGGGCCGATCACAGATCCCGTGGCTGTCAAAACAAGGGCCCGTGTATCCCGCACCGCAGCAGTTACGTTCCCCCATTTCCGGGCCAGAGTAAAGTAGAGGATAAAGCAGATAAAGGCGGCAATAGCCCGGATCTGAGTGGCGGCAAAGGCATCAAGAAAGCCTTCTGCCGTCTGCATCCCGGTTTTACTCATCACATAGCCGGAGGCCTGGCCAAGCATGGCGCCGATACCGAACATTACCCCCTTAAAACTAACCGTCCGGCTGGTTTTTTGACCGGGTAAGGAGGGTTGGCTGTTTTTCTCAAGAATGACGATACAGACCCCGGTCAGTGTCACCAGCATCCCGGCCCATTGAAATGGCAGGTAAGTTTCGGATAAAAAGATCCATCCGATAATAGCAGCCGTGGGCGCGGAAAGGCTGAAGATCAGCAGGGCCAGTCGTGGCCCCAACTCAACCAAAGCCTTGAACAGGCAGATATCCCCTAAAAAGAATCCCACTACCCCGGATAATCCAAGATAAAACCAGGCCCGGGCCGGAAATTCCAGGGGAACAATATAGCCGTTTTTAAAGTAGAGGTAGCCGCTGAACAGAATCAGGGCCGTTGTTATTCTGATAATATTTACAGGGGTAGGGCCCACCCGTCTGGATGCTGCTTCAAAAAACTGGACACTGACAGTCCAGCAGAGCACCGTGACAAGGGCAATGAGTTCTCCGGTATATGACATGATCCGATCCGATCAGAAATCTGATTTAAAGTTAGAAACCGTTTATAGGTAGTTGAGAAAAAAGAAAAACACAAGGACAAAAGACCGGATTATCAGGACAATAATGAGAGGATCGTCGTTTTATCCGGAGATGAGTGTAATAATGGCCAGAAGCCAGAGTATACCTGCCAGAAAAAAACAGATGAAAACAGCGGCACTGCCCATATCCTTGGCCCGGCCCGCCAATTCATGAAATTCAGGGGAGGCAAGATCAACCACCGCCTCAATGGCTGAGTTCAGCAGTTCAACGATGAGTACCAATGCCGTGGCAAAGAAGAGCAGTCCTTTCCAGGCCAGCGATAGAGGAAGAAATGCAATAAAAACGGATACAATACCGACCAGTATAACTTCCTGGCGGAAGGCAGCTTCATGGGCCATGGCATGGCGCAGCCCTTTCAGGGTATAAAAAAATGCCGACCATATCCTGGCAATACCGGTTTTGGGGGTGGGTTTCTTTTCCATACGTCATGCTCCACTGTCATATTCATGGATAAAGGAGGCGCAGATACTGGCGTGGCTTCTGGCAAGTTGCCGGGCCAGTTCAACATCCTGTCCCACAATGGCTTCAAGAATGGGTTGGTGCCGGTCCAGGGCCCCTTTCCAGTCCGAGATGCTCTGGGCATACTGCACTAGGAAAAAGCGGATCTGGCGGTGGAGCGCCTGGTACATGGAATGGAAAAATTCGTTTCCGGTAATTTCCGACAGGGCCAGGTGAAAGGCATAATCCCGGTCCGCAAAGTTTTCAGAGCTGGTGATAGCCGTGTCATCGTATTTGAGGAGCTTTTCAAGGCGGCGGATATCTTCGGCAGTCCTTCGGGCTGCCACTGTGGCGGCGATTTCCGACTCGATGAGGTTCCGGGCCTCTACCAGGTCCTGCATACGGTCCCGGTTCTGTTGGGGGAACATGGGGATGAGCACATTCTCAAGGGCAGGAATGCTGACCTTGTCATTTACAAAGGCGCCTTTGCCGTGCTGGACCCGGATTATTCCCACGGCCGCCAGGCGGGCCAGTGCATCCCTCAGGGTCAGGCGGCTGACGGAATATTCCTTGAGCATCTCCTGTTCCGAGGGCAGTTTTTGCCCAGGGCCGAACTCACAGCTCATGATCCGTTCCTTGAGGTTTTCCACGAGGGCTTCGGTGGCGGTTACCTTTTGCAGCTTAATATTCATTAGGGCTCCTGATGGGTAAAGCGTATCTGCTCATCTGATGAATTGTACGCATATCGTATTTATCCATTAATAATGGCAGCGGACGTTCTGTTTGGCCAGTGCTTTATGTATATCCTTTACCTTTACCCTGCGGCAAGCGGTATTATTTTTTGCGGCAACGGCCGCTGCCACACCTGCCCCCTGGCCGGATACGGCGCAGCACATCATGTTTCGCGTGGCGGCATGGGAGATGGGGTCGCCGGCAATGGAACGGCCTGCCACCAGCAGATTTTCAATTTTCTGGGGCAGAAGGCTCCGGTAGGGCACCTGGAAGTAGCGCCCTGTGACCGGCAGGCGCAGCACTCCGAATCCGTCCACAAATTCAGGGAAGACCCCGATACTGTCTTCAAACCGGGCCTCATTCATGACATCCTCGCCGGTGAGGTCGTACTCACCCAGAATTTTCCGGGAATCCCGAGTCCCCAGGCCCATGGCAAAATTTCTCAGCCTGGCCTTTTCAAATCCCGGGATGGTGTGGTTCATGGCCTTAATGGCTTCCAGCACCTGACCTCTGCCTTCCATTTCCGCCCGGGTCAGGTCACGGACATCGGTGGTGTCCACGTTGCCCAGGTGGACCAGGTTGAGGTAGGTGGCCTGGCCGTCGTCGGTGATTGTGGACCAGGAACCGCACAGATCCCAGTCTGTTTTGGGAATGATGTTTTTGGCGATGGCTTTATCGAATTGTTTCTGGAAATAGGGGCTGAACATGTCGTTTTCATGCCCCGAGGTCTGCTGGGCCCAGTCTTCCCCCCAGTCTCCGTAGGTGGCGGGATCGGATTTTATATAGTCCATGAACCGCCGGCGGTCAATGCCGCAACAGTTGAAGACCAGGGTCACGGCCTGGCGTTCCAGCAGGGGGCTTAAGGTGCAGGGGGCGCCTGCCCTGAAGGCGATGTCCGCATCCCCCGTGGCGT
The DNA here is from genome assembly GCA_003354055.1 of Desulfobacteraceae bacterium. The sequence goes on from PIVQ01000160.1 coordinate 3,176, forward strand.
CGATGACCGTCTTTGCCAGTACAGCCAGTCTGCCGGACTTGCTTTCCGTAACCACACCTTTTATGGTGTTTCCTTCCACAACAGGGGTCACCCCGTAGCAGTGGAGCAGGGGGATGACCCCGGCTTCGGTGACAAGGGTGTCGGCCACATGCTTGAATAGTTCCGTGTTTAGGGCCTGGCTGTCGGACTGGATTTCCTTTGCGGTGGCACCCATCTCTGCGGCCCGGGTTTCGAATTCAATACCGATGCCCTCGGAATCAATGGTTTTTTCATGGCGGTACCAGGCTAAGGATTCCACCCCCGACACGGTCATGTTGCCGCCGAAGCAGCCGTAACGCTCGATCAGTATGGTTTTGACACCAGCCCGTGCCGCGGCAATGGCTGCGGCGAGTCCGCCGGGGCCGCTTCCCACCACAAGGACGTCCGCCGTATCAAGTACTGGGGTTTGTATTTCTTTTTCCACGATGAAAGTCATCTGTTTAAGTCTCCTTTAGGAATCGTTACAAAATAACTTGATCTAAATACCCTAAAGGGCAGAAACTTGTTTCCAAAACCCCTTAAACGGGTATTTTTGCAAAAGACCCCAACTGGGTATTTTGAAAACAAAAGATCAAGTAATTTTGGAGCCGATCCTTTAGTATCCGAATAACCGGGGTAAAAACAGGGTGGTCTGGGGCACAAAGGTGATCAGCAACAATACGGCAATGAGTACCCATAAAAAGGGCCATATGGCCTTCATCACTTCTTCAAAGGAGACCCCTGCAATATCCGCCGCCACATAGGCGCAGACGCCCAGGGGCGGTGTGATCAACCCGATGTTCAGATTCAGTTCTAGTAGCACCCCGAAGTGCATGAGGTCAACCCCAAGGGTCTTGAGCAGGGGCAGCAGCACCGGCACCACGATCATGAGCACGGAGATCCCCTCCATAAAACAGCCTAAGATTAGGATGAATACGTTGAGGATGAGCAGAATCACGTATCTGTTCTCGCTGATGCCCATGAGAAGTTCGGTGAGCATGGCCGGTATCCCTTCATAGGTGAGAATCCAACCGAACACCGAGGCAAAGGAAATGATGAGCATAATCTTTGAGGTGCCTTTGCCCACATGGATAATGGTCTGGATGAAGCCTGAAAAGTCCAGTTCCTTATATATAAAGGCCCCGAGGAAGACCGCATAAATAATGGATAGCACGGCAGCTTCAGTTGGGGTGGCAAACCCGGTCATGATCCCGGCCAGGATGATTATGGGGGTAAGCATGGGCAGAAAAGACTTGCAGAAGGACATTGCGATCATGGCCAGGGTGGCCCGCGGATAGATTTTGAAATTCCGTTTTTTGGCCTCCGTATAGACGATGAACATCTGGGCGCAGGTCATGAGCATGGCCGGGAAGATACCCGCGATGAAAAGGCCGGCAATGGATGTGCCGGTCATGGCCCCGTAGATGACAAAACCCAGAGAGGGCGGCATAATCGTGCCCACGGTGGAGGAGGCTGCCGTGACAGCCGCGGCAAATGCCGGATCGTATTTTTCACTTTTCATATAGTTGATCTCGATGGTGCCAAGACCTGCGGCATCAGCCGTGGCAGATCCGGACATCCCGGCAAAGATCAGGGAGGAGACAATATTTACATGGCCGAGTCCGCCCGGAATATGGCCCACAAGTTTTTTACAGAAGTCAAAGAGCCGTTCCGTTACCCCGCCCATGTTCATGATCTGGCCGGCCAGCATGAACAGGGGGATGGCCAGAAGGGTAAAGGATTCAAAGGTTCCCAGCATGATCTGGGGTACGGTTTCAAGGGGTACACCGTTGGTGACAAAATAAAAAAAGCAGGAGAATCCCAGGCTGAACGCCACAGGCACCTTTAAAATCATTAACACTAAAAAAACCAATAAGAAAAGGATGCTTCCCATCAGATATTCCTTAATAATATTATGTGTGCGCAGTAAACCATGGTGCTGGGGATCAGTTTTTGATCCGGTTGACCAGGTGGTACAGGGTAAACAGGGTCATACCGATAAAGCCTAAGAAAATGGCCATGGTATACCAGGGGATGGGCAGGCGTAGGGCCACCGATGTGATGCCGTCCTGGGCCTTCATGGCAATGACCGCTACCCAGATCAGGAAGATGCTGAGTACGCTTATCAGCAGCCCGATGCAGACATCGGCGAATTTTTTCAGTCCGGTTCCCATACGGTTGTAAAAGAAATCCACCTCCAGGTGGCTGTTTTCCCATGAACAGGCGGCACTGCCGGCAAAGGTGAACCAGCAAAAGGCAAACAGGGAAATCTCTTCGGTCCAGATCAGGGGCTGGTTGAAAATGTACCTGGACAGGATCTGGAGGATGACGCACACGATAATGGCGCTAAAGGAGAGGAACAGGACAGCGACATAGGCCCGGCTCATTTGCTTGAGTAGTTTTTTCATGATTTTCTCATCTGCTTAGTATGACTAAGGCCCCTGACGGCGGGGCCTTAGTGTTATGGGAAATGGAGGACCTTATTTCAGGAGCGTCTGGATTTCGTCCCAGAGGCCTTTCTCCCATTCCCCTGCCTTTTCTGCGGCGATCATGGCGTCGGGAACCACCCGGCTGATAAATGCAGCCTTGTCCACTGTATGGACCTGAACTCCGCCTTCCTTGACCATAAGATCAATGTATTTCTTCTGGAGACTTTCGTTTTCCTTCACAAACCAGTTGTCCACATCGTTGAAGGTATCAACGATGAGTTTTCGCTGGTCGGCGGTCAGGCCGTTCCACCATTTGTCATTGACGATGAAACCGGTGATGTCATAGGAATGGTCGGTGATGACAAGGTGCTTGGCCGCCTCAAACCATTTCATGTTGTAAAGGGATTCCACATGGTTTTCCGCACCGTCCACAACCCCCTGTTTCAATGCCAGGTAGGTCTCACCGAAAGCAACCGGGGTGGGGGAAACGCCGACAGCCTTGAAGGATTCAATATAGGCATAAACTTCGGGCACCCTGAGTTTTACGCTTTTGACATCCGCCACACCGGCAACGGGTTTGTTGGTCAGAATCTGGCGGGGAAGCCGGGTCCAGCCGGCAGTGACGAAGCGAATGCCGTGTTTTTCAGCCAGCTTGTCATTGAGTTTTCTCAAGGGAGCTGAATTGGCAACGATTTTGGCCTGGTCGGCAGATTTTAAGGTAAAGGGAAAATCCAGAAGGGAAAAACCGGTGTCAAACTGGGCCAGCCAGGAAATGGAGCCCCTGAAGGCTTGGAGGGTGCCGGATTTGACCAGCTGAAGCTGTTTGTTGGCGCTGCCCATCTGTGAGGCATGGAAGGCTTTTACCTTGATGGTTCCGTTGCTCTCTTTTTTAACCTGGTCTGCAAAGCGGTCCAGGGCCACAGCACCTAAATTGGCGACGTTTTCAATATCCCCCACCCGCATAGTTGCTTTCCCTGCATGCGCAGCAGCGGTCATCATCAACATCACTACCATTACCATCAACACTTTAACGATTCGTTTCATCCGGAAGATCTCCTCTAAGGGGTCGCGCAATAATTAGTTCACATTCTGTTTGCAAAATACCCAATGTTTTAAGGGTTTTTGTAAACCGACTATGTGAAGTTATTTTTGCGCGGTCCCCAAGTTAAATGTTAATCCTGGGGCCGTGGCCCGCATTCTATTTAGTTGTGCACCTACAAATTACCCTCTCAATTCATTATCACTCTTCTTGTCAGCTCATATACTCATCTGATTAGTTTATGAGTGTGGTGTTTGTCAAGAGTTCTTTGAAAAAAATATTGTTCTTTTATTTTACATCATTTCAATTGGGGGATGGTTGGCCTCAGTGGGATTAACCTACTTGAAACACAACATTTTATTTGAGGGGTATTTTGTCTGTTTAATCCTTTCCCGTCCATTTCACGTAGCCCTATGCAAAGCTCTTCCATCGGGAATGGGTGATTTTTCAGTAGTAATCAATCAAAATTTTCCCTTGACAACTCATCTGATGAGTGTAATGAGTATGACACGAAACAAGTTTCTGCCCTTTAGGGTATTTAGATCAAGTTATTTTGTAACGATTCCTAAGAGGATTTGAACACTACAGAAAGTGAGGATGCCATGACAGACAGAATTCAAAGCGGCGGACTTCAGATTGCCCCGGCCCTTTTCGACCTGATCACCAACGAAGCTATTCCTGGAACCGGAATTGATTCGGAACGTTTCTGGGAAGGTCTGGCGCGCATCGTTGATGAACTCGGCCCTGAAAACAGGCGGCTCATGAAAAAACGGGACAACATTCAGGCAAAGATCGACGCATGGCATCATGACAACCCGGCCCTTCCATTTGATGCCGAGGCCTATAAGTCCTTTTTATACGAGATCGGCTACCTTTTGCCTGAAGGAGAAGATTTTAACATCACAGTTGCCAATGTGGACGATGCCGTTGCAGGAATTGCAGGTCCCCAGCTGGTGGTGCCGGTCAGTAATGCAAGATTTGCCCTCAATGCCGCCAATGCGAGGTGGGGCAGCCTCTACGATGCCTTCTACGGGACCGACGTCATTCCGGAATTCGACGGATGCGAAAAGTCCGGTGAATTTAATTTCACCCGCGCAGCACAGGTCATCCGGAAAACCAACGCTTTTCTGGACAAGGCCGTCCCCCTGGTACAGGGCAGCCACGGTGATGTTACGGCCTACGCATTAGCCGATGAAAACGGCAAAAAAACACTCACTGCCACACTGGGAAACGGCAGCACCACGGGACTGGAAATGCCGGAAAAATTTGTCGGCTACCAGTCTGAGACCGGCCTCACTTCCGTCCTGATGAAAAACAACAACCTCCATATCGAGCTTCAGATCGACAGGTCCCATCCCATCGGCAGTACCAACCCCTCAGGTGTCAAGGATGTGATCCTAGAATCGGCCGTCACCACTATTCAGGACTGCGAGGATTCGGTTGCCGCAGTGGATGCCGAAGACAAGGCCAACATATACCGCAACTGGCTGGGGCTGATGAAGGGGGACCTTGCAGAAACCTTTGAAAAGGGCGGTAAAAAAATGACCCGGCGGCTGAATCCGGACCGCAGCTTCCTGGACACCGCGGGCAATGAATTCGTTCTTCAGGGCCGAAGCCTGATGCTGATCCGGAACGTGGGCCATCTCATGACCATTGATGCGGTCCTGGACAAAAACGGGGACGAGATTCCCGAAGGTATGCTGGACGCCATGGTCACTGTGCTTTGCGCCATTCACGACTTTAAACGGGACACGGAGCGCAACTCATATGAAAAGAGCATCTATATCGTCAAGCCAAAAATGCACGGCCCTGAAGAGGCCGCCTTCACCGACACCCTGTTCGCCAGGGTGGAGGATGCCCTGAATTTGCCCCGCAATACCGTCAAGGTCGGCGTGATGGATGAGGAGCGTCGGACCACAGTGAACCTAAAGGAATGTATCCGGAAGGTAAAAGACCGCCTTGTCTTCATCAACACAGGCTTTCTGGACCGTACGGGTGACGAGATCCATACCAGTATGGAAGCAGGACCGGTCCTGCCCAAGGAACAGATCAAAACTCAGCCCTGGCTGTCCACCTACGAAGACTGGAACGTGGATATCGGTCTGTCATGCGGCCTTCAGAATAAAGCCCAGATCGGCAAGGGCATGTGGCCAAAACCCGACGAGTTGGCGGAAATGTTGAATATAAAACACAATCATCCGGCAGCCGGTGCAAACTGCGCCTGGGTGCCGTCCCCCACAGCCGCCACTCTCCATGCCATGCATTACCACAAGATTTTGGTTTCCTCACGTCAGGAGGAACTACGTTCCCGCACCCGAGCTAACCTGGACGCTATTCTGACACCGCCCCTGATGCTGGAAAACACGCTTACGCCCGAAGACATCCAGGCGGAACTGGACAACAACGCCCAGGGCATCCTCGGCTATGTGGTCCGCTGGATCGACCAGGGTGTGGGCTGCTCAAAGGTGCCTGACATCAACAATGTGGGCCTGATGGAAGACCGGGCCACCCTCCGGATTTCAAGCCAGCACATTGCCAACTGGCTGCGTCACGGCATCTGCACTGAGACCCAGGTGCTGGAGACTTTGAAAAGAATGGCCGGGGTGGTGGACGGCCAAAATGCAGCTGATCCCGGCTATACGGCCATGGCACCAAAATTTGACGGTGTGGCGTTCAAGGCGGCCTGTGACCTTGTTTTCAAGGGCCGGGAACAGCCCAACGGATATACGGAACCACTGCTGCACGCCCGTCGCCGCGAGGCTAAAAGCGTATAAGAAATCAACCTGATAGATCAAAATTTATTCAAGGAGGAAACATGCAGACCATAAAACGACTCAGCCACAGCGAAGCCCTTATCCTGATCGATGGTGCCCGTGCAAAAGCCAAAGAGATCGGTGTTCCCATGTGTATTGCCATTGTAGATGAATCCGGCAACATGATCGCCTTTGAACGCATGGACGGCGGAAAAGTTACCAGCATCACCATTGCCCAGGACAAGGCCTTTACCGCAGCTGCTGCCAAAAAAGCCACCCATGACTACAATGCCGCCTGTGTACCCGGCAGCCTGGCCTTTGGGATTCATACCATGCTCGGCGGACGCCTTTCCGTTGTGGGCGGCGGCCTGCCCGTCATCGTGGACGGCGAGGTCGTCGGCGGTATCGGCCTGAGTTCCGGTACCCCCCAGCAGGATATGGACTGTGCACAGGCAGGAATCGATCATTTCATGGAGAACATGCCCAAATAACTATAGCTGATAGAGCCCTTTAAAAGCCAGCCTGTGCCGCCCTGCTGTTTCAATGCCCAATTGACGAACTTTTTCCCATCAATCAAGTTCACAGCGGGGCGGCACTTTCCCCTATAGCAGACACAACTCAATATCTGCCGCATAAATATTTATCGCTTAAAAAAAACTTGACATTCTCAATTCGAAATGAACTTATGTTCATAAAATGAATTGAAATTGTTTTATCTCTTTTTTAAGGCTGTTCAACCTCATTCCAAGGGAGCCGTATCCATGAAGAAGACCATTCTCAAGATCATCCGTGGGGCCGCCATCATCATTTTTATCATCTCCGGTATCATAGTGCTGGCCGGAGGGTTGTTTTACCTGTCCATCTCCCCCTATTCAAAAATGAATACCCTGTCCGGGGAAACGGCAGACGGCCACGGCACCCTTGATCTTGCCACATCCCACTGGACAGCAAACACCAAGGGCAATTCCATTCACCTCACATTTACCGCGGGCAAGGGCGGCATCCCTGAAGGCGGCAGCATCAAGGTGTCTGCCGGTCATGTCATGGAGATCGGCGGAAAGCGCAAAATTTACGTCCCCTTTGATCTCAGCCTTGTGGGCCTTGTCTTCTTTGACATCAATTTTTTGAAGGATGCAACGGTAACGGCTGAGTCCGTCGGGAAACCGGAGTTTGAAATTATTTTCCCTTCAAAGCTTAACATTATTAAAAAATATATCGGAGCAGGAAAGTACAAGGGAACGGAACCAGGAAGGCGCCGTGATAACCTCATCCAGTCCATTGACAGGGAGACCGGTCTTGTAATCAGGGTAAAGAAGGGACGGCTGCTTGAAGGGGATACCCTGACCATTATCCTTGGTGATCCTGAAAAAGGTCGGGGGCTAACAGCACCCCACAGGGAAACCCGATTCCAGATCATCGTACGCACCGACGGCAACGCCAACGGCACCTATGATCTTATCGAGGACATTCCCGGCTTAGATGTGGTAGTGGCGGAGGCAAAGCAGTTCAACGTGGTGACGCAGTTTAATCCAAACCCGGGGAAATCCGTAGACCTGCTGGTGGTGGCCATGGATGATTTTTTCCTTCCCAGCCGTGTGCTTCAATACAACGGGACAGTGAAGTTTTCCTCCAACAAGCCGGTGTTAAACCTTCCGGTATCCTACACCTTTATTGAAAGCGACCGGGGGATCAAACGCTTTCCCGTGGTTTTCCCGGATCACGGGCTTTACCGCATTGTAGTTGAGGATGAGGCAGGGGTAAGGGGGATCAGCCACTACATAGACACCCGTGCACACAGCAAAAAAATCTGGTTCGGGGACATGCATATCCATTCCGTTCTCTCCTATGATGCCGGCAGGGAAACGGACTTTATCTTCCGGCGGCAGCGGGATATTGACGGCTATGATTTTTCATGCCTGACGGATCACGATCTCATCGGAACAGTGCCCCCCATGGCGGACCGGGATCATACCCTCGGCATGGAGGAAGATGAATGGCGGTATATCCAGAAACTTGCCGACCGCTACAACGATCCTGGCCGTTACGTTACCCTCAAGGGGTACGAATGGACCAACTATCCGGACGGCCACAGGAACGTGCACTACTCCCCGGAGATAAAGGATCCCCCCCTGTTTTGCTGGGCCCACCGGGAAAGCGATACGGCTTCCGAACTCATTGAGCAGCTCAAACCTTACGATGCCATGGTGGTCCCCCACTCCCCTGCCTGGAAGACGGGCAGGGACCGGTTCGACTGGGGACCCCATGACAAGCAGCGCCTCGTGGAAATCTACAGTACCCACGGGTCTTCGGAATACCACAACAATCCAATGCCGGTCAATAAGGGCGGAAAGGAAATCCCCTCGGACAACTGGCTGGTGAAAAAAATTCTGATGTACGATATCCGGCAGGCCTCAGCGCAGTCCGGTAACTTTGTCAGGGATGCCCT
>PIVQ01001731.1 GCA_003354055.1 Desulfobacteraceae bacterium
GGGTGAAAAAGCCCTGTATGTGGCCGCCACCATCAAAATGATCCAGAATGTTCTCATCGGTGTGATTGCATTTTTTGTGGCCCTGTATTTCACCACCCGGGTGGAAGTGGAAGAGACGGGAGCCAAGGTGGGCTTAGGAGAGATCTGGTTCAGATTCCCCAAATTTGTCATCGGGTTTATGACGGCCTCTGTCATATTTTCCATGATCTATTCAGGGTTTAACTCGGAACTGGACGGCCTTGGACGTGCCATGATAGACAAGGGTACCATCAAGGGCGGCTCCGATCTTTTCCGGGGCTGGTTTTTTACCCTGTCTTTTGTCAGCATCGGGCTTGCCACCAACTTCCGTGAATTGAAAGAACATTTTAAAGGCGGAAAACCGCTGATTCTTTATGCGTTCGGTCAGTCCCTAAACCTTATTCTAACCCTGGTCATGGCATATATCATGTTCTACGTGGTATTTCCTGAATTGACCGCCACCATTTAATTTTTACATGCCTGCACCCTGCTCAGGATTTAACCTTGAGCCGGGTGCAGGAACCTGTTAGTGTTTATCAATCAGTGTTCATCAAGGAGATCTTAATATGGCGACTGCTGTAATGAATCATTCAAAAACAAAGGCATGGGGAAAACTTGTCTTTTATTCTTTCCTCATCTGGGTGTTCGGTTGGGTTGTGGGACCTTTTT
>PIVQ01000876.1 GCA_003354055.1 Desulfobacteraceae bacterium
CACGCACAGAAAAGCCCATTGGTATTCATCCCACAAGTATTCGTAAAATAATCATCAGGTGTGCCATTCTTAATATACGGCTCATATAAAAAAGACATGTGAAAAACTTTCATACGATATACGGATTCAATCCAAAATTTTAAAGGGATGAAATCAAAGTCAAAATTCATCGCATAAAAAATTTCACTGCCATATAAAACAAAACTTGTGCAAGCTTGTGCTGATGAAATAAAGGTGAAAAAGAGTAATGGTATTAGGAATAGAATTTTTATCATAGTTTTAATGCCGAACCTTAAGTTGAGTCGCGGATACGCAGCCCCCAAAAGGCTGCAGCTTGCCTACTAGAACTTATTTCTGAAGTTAAAATTTAAGAAATTCTGTAGAAAAATTGGAACCACCATCGACATCCACCTCTCTGATTCATATGAGCCGGTTTGAAAATGACGGAAAAACCGGTTAAACACTCTTGATTAATGATGCGTACGAGTACCCGAAAAAATCTATATAGTCTGATATCTGTATATCCCTCCAAAGTAAAGCTTTTTGTGAAGAGTCAGTTGTCACCAGCCTTCAGGCTGGTTTTTTTGGCTGTTTTTGAGGGTGGTGGTTTGCTGGCTGGTAACGGCTTGGATTACCTTAATCGGTAGGCAGTTCTCGCTGATCAAACGGTTCTCGCTGGCGCCAAGTGCTTCTTATTGGCGCCCTTGGTATATCAACCGCCGGTCCGGCTGGGATGTCCGGCCTGGGCGAACAATTTTAAGCGGTTCTAAATTCGCTCCGAAAAAAGCCGTGAAACTGCGGTGCAGTGGCTCCTCATACAACACGGCTTTTGTTTCTCCGCTTCATTAAGAACTGCTAAAAAATTCCACCCTTATGGCACGGACACCCCACCCGGACCTACTCGGTTTGCGGACTGTAGTGGTATTTTTAAATTTTTTATGCGCTATCTCTTAATAGATATTCCTTACGATTCATCAAATTGATTTTCCGGACGTTATGCCCATGTTTTAGAAATTTATAAAGTATATACCGAGATATGTCCTCTTCATGTGTAGATAAAATAATCTGGCGATTGCCAAAATCATTCCGTAAAAGTTCAATGAAAGAAATCATGTTGATATCATCCATTGTTTGAATTGGGTCGTCTATTAGTATGCTATTCAGACTACCTGCATAGACTCTATTTAAAGCCAATGTTAAAGCTATTACAATTGCTGAAATTTGCCCAGAGCTCATCGTATTGAGTACGTCATGGTCGCTTTCCCAGTCAGAGACAAACCGAACATTCTTTAATTCATCTCCCCCAGTGGGATCTTTTATGAAAATACCATTTCCCGATCCCGCTTGATGGCTTTGTAGTATTTTACCGGAATAAATATAAAAAGGGATTTCAATATCGGCAATGAGACTCTTCTGATACAATCTGATTTCTTTTTGAATAATGGCTTTAATCTTTTGTATGTTATCTTTTTTTATTTGCAAGTCTGAGATGTTTTTATTTAGCAAATTGTAATCTTCAATTATTTTAGTTAGAGAGTTAAAATAAAGACTATTAATGTAAGCGATTTTGTTTTGAATCCAGTCTTGTGTTATACTTTTCAAATACTCTTTGTTTGAATCAAAAAATTGAACAAAAACACTTTCAAAAATCCCCCCTTTATTTTGCTCTATATAGTCTTCACTCAAAACGGGAGATTTCGCTAAAATTCTTTGGGAAAGAATTTGATATAATTTTTCACATGCTGGATCTGCAAGAGCCGTTGGAAAATACTCAACACAAATATCAGTGAATTGAATATCCTCATTAAAAAGCCATTTTTCAAGTTTCTCCAACCGGTTTTTCATTTTAACGGCATTTTCAATCCCCTTTATATATTGTTCTGTTGGGGCATTGAGTTGCTCGTGAAAAGTGGACAATACTTTGCTAAAAGGAGCAAGGAATTCTTTATCAAAGGATTCTTGCAAAACCACCACCGCTTTATCATCCTCAGAAAGGAGGGCTTTAAAACTATCTCCGCGTTTTTCAATCGCTTCTACTAGGTTTTTTGCCGTTGGATATTCAGCCCCACATAGTGGGCAATCTTTTTTTTCTTTCAGGGCATCTAATTGTTTCGTCATCTTGCTACGATACTGAATTAATTCAGTATACAATTGGCTATTTCCTTTGTTTTGCTTTCGTGCGTGTATAATTTTTTTGAGCTCGTTTAAAAAATTGTCACCTTCTTCATAACTTACAATTTTAAACAAGTTTATTAGATCACATTTCTCTTCAACTTCATCTACAGAATCAATTGTAATATGCTTTAAGGCCGCGCTTAGTATCCTGGATTGGTTATATTTTTCTCTAAGAGTTTCAGCTTGATCAATTGATTTAGAATATCTAATAAAATTTTTTAAGATCTCCTCTGCACCTTCACCTGCGCCCGCTTTATATTTTTTTTCCAATATAAAAATATCTTTATGGATTACCAAAGCTTCAATTGTCTTAAGTTCATTTATAATGATATCCCGCTTGTTAAGAGCTAAACCATCAATTATTATACTATCCCATTCAGGTGCATTGGGTTTGTCTTTAGACCATGGGAAAAGATAAAAGTGTTTCAGTTTTGGAGACGGCTCTGTAATTAATTGGTCTTTGATAATACCATATTGAGTTTCGTAGTTTTTCTTTTTTCCAGAAAGATGCCTATTCAGGCTATTGATTTTAGTGATGAGTTGGTAATCCCCCCGAAAAAAAAGGGTTATCAAAAGTAGAATTTTCAAGTATGAAAAAATAAAGGAGATTCTACATGAAAAATTCACGTTACAGCGACAGCCAGATTTTAAGTATTTTGAA
>PIVQ01001732.1 GCA_003354055.1 Desulfobacteraceae bacterium
AAAAACTCCGATGCCTATCTAAAACGCCTCTGCGAGGTAAATATCATTACCTCGGCAACACCGATTATGCAGAGCGACACTGCCGTGGCCAAAGCTCTCGCACCCCGGGGATATACCATGGAGGATATAAATGACTGGGCCGCAACTGGATGTGTGGAACCCAGCCTGCAGGGGAAACATTTCGGTCATACAGGATCCATTCTCATGAACCTTGTGGCTGCCCTTGAAATGGCATTGAACAACGGCTACCATCCTCTGATGAAATGGAAGGCAGGGCCTGAGACCGGTGATATTCTTGCCGATGATTTTTTATCGTTTGAAGAGTTTTACACGGCCTGGGCCGACCAGCAGCAGTTTCTCATTGACCAGGCCGTTGAGCTGAATAATATGTTTGGGCAAGCCCATCAGCAGATGCGCCCCGCCCCGCTGCTGAGCGCCATGATGGACGGATGTATTGACAAGGCCACGGATGTGGTGAGCGGCGGCGCAACATACAACAGCTCCGGCACCTCAAATATCGGGTTGGCTGATGTGGCCGACTCCCTTATGGTTATCAAGAAACTGGTATTTGATAATAAAAAGGTAAGCTTTACCGCATTAAAGCAGGCCATTGACTCAGACTTTAAAAATGACCCTGCCCTCCATGCCATGGTTCAGAATCAGGTTCCCAGGTTCGGGTCGGGAGA
>PIVQ01001733.1 GCA_003354055.1 Desulfobacteraceae bacterium
AAAGTAGTTGCACAGGCTGAAGGACAACTAAACCAAGCACTTGCTACCTATGATGCAAGTACAAAAGTCGGATTTCCCAATACAGCATATTATCTGCCGGTTATTTATTCCATTACCGGACTTAAAGTTGAAACCCTGGAAGACCTTAAAAAACCTTTGGAATTTGCCAAAGGTCTTCTTCCGCCCCATATCCGCCTTAAAAACTGGCTCCCGTACCTGGGGCCATTGCTTGATGCAGGTATGGCGGGTATTCTCTGTTATGAAATCATTGAAGCTTTAAGATATCTCAACGAACCTGATTTCTATATTGCCCAGGAAGATCCGGACATTGAAAACGGAAAAATGTGGGTGGGTGCTGCGGATGATACCATCCTGAGAAAACGTGGTGTTGAATTTGTTGATGGATCTGCCCCTGGTTTTGCCGCCATGGTTGGTGCTGCTCCTGATGCGGAAACAGCCAAAATGATCGTTGAAGATTATCAGAAAAAATCCCTGTATATCTTCTGCGCAGCCAATCACAACGGTAACACTCTTATTCAGCAGTGCCTGGATGCAGGTATGCAGGTCGGTTGGAACACCCGTATCGTTCCCTTCGGACCTGATATTTCTTCTGCTGTATTTGCCCTTGGTTTTGCCAACAGGGCTGCCATGGCATTTGGCGGTGTTCAGCCTGGTGATTACAAAAC
>PIVQ01000877.1 GCA_003354055.1 Desulfobacteraceae bacterium
TTGGAAATATTGTTGTTTATTTAATACACCATAAGCTTCATTTAATTGAGACATATCTCCACTTCCGGAATCATACTTATCTACTTCTAAATAATCTGCTAATTCTTTTGTATTACTATAATCTATAGGTGCTGCGAAATCATCAGAAGCTAACTCACCTACTTGAACATTTTCTGGATTTTCTTTTGATGGTTCTACTGCTTTAAATGAATATTTTGACGTAACATATTTATTTGGATTATATTTTTCTAATGGTTCTTCTGCAATATTAATTTTATTATCCTCATCAACATAATCTACATAATCTATATTAACACCTTCAAAGTTTTCTTTTCCTTTGTATAACATTTGTGCTTTTGCAATTTGTTTTTGAATTGCATTTCCAATTTCTGCTAATTTACCACGATGGAAAAAATCTGAACCGATATTTTCAACTGTACCTCCACGCGCGTATAATAATAATGCTATAAAAGCAGCAAAAATGATTACTAATTTGTTCATAATTATATTATATTATAATAAAACATAATATATTTAAAAAAAATCTTTTATTTCTATTATTCTTCATCTTCTTCATCTTCTCCATTATAAGCATTAATACAAGCTATCAAAAACATTGTAATAAATAGACCACACATCATTTAATTTATTATAACTTTTTATAATATTTTATTTTTAATTCAATTCATATTTATTTCATTCATCATATCTAATAATTCATCATCTTCTTCAATATCTAAATCATCTAAATTATACTTTTTTGTATTTACAATATAATCATAACAATATTTTAATTTGTTATATAAATTAAATACTCCAATATAATGTGTTGCTTTTAATAATTCTTCAAATCCTTCTAAATTATCTTTATATTTTTGATGGATTTCTTTTATAAATATTTTATCCCAATTATTATTATATGACGAATATAAATCATTTATTCTCATTGTTTGTTCTATTTCATATTTGTAATCTTTATTATCATAATATCTTTTTAAATATTGTATAATAAATTTAAAAGGTGTACTTGTCATTTTTTGTAAAAATATTGGATTCCTTAAATGACCAGATGTTTCATCTACCATAAATAAATTTTCAAAGAAATGAGTTTTTCTTACAAACTTTTTTTCTATTATAAAATAATAATTATCTACTGTTAATAAAAATATATTATCTTTCTTTTGTTGATAGTTATTATTTCTATTATTATTATTTCTATTATTATTATAACTTTGTTTATTATTACAATTTTGTCTATTTGTTTTATTAACTTGAAACTTTGGCATATTTAAATAAATTATAATTACTTATATTTATAAATAAATTTTAATATTTAAATTAATATCATCATCATTGGTATTGAACCAAAAATAAATGATTGAATTGGATTCAAAGTTGCATAATAAGTATGTTCTAAACTTGGCATTAAGTTTAATTGTCTAAATAATATATCTAATATACCTCCATAAATAAATAAGTAAGGTATTGTTATTGGTAACTTTAATTGTTGATAAATATAAGTTGATATAAACATTATTCCTCCAGCAATACATAAACTTTCAAATACACCATGTTGTTTAAAATAATCTCTTAAACCTGCAAAATTACCTTTATATTTTACTATTTGTTGTAAAGTAAAATCACCTACTACACCTATAAAGAATGCCTTTGTTCTTAAATCCATTTTTATATTTTATATTATCATTTTTATTTTACTTGGCATTACTTTAAATGAACCACCACAATCACTACAAGTATATTCTTTTCTTATTTTCATCATTTCTGGTTCTAAAAATAGTGAAGAATGTTTATATTCTTTTAATATTAGAACTTTATGTTTACATAAACTATTATGTTCAAATAATGGTGGTTCTGGTTTTCTAAATATTGGTCTTTTAAAATGATTTGGAAACATTTTTATTATATTTTTATTTAACATAATAAAAAATACTTAATATTTCATTTAATCTGTATTATTATAAAGTGTAATCTTATGATCTTCATATATATCTTTATATTCTTGTTTTTCTTTTGGAGTTATTTTTTGTTTTTCTAATAAATCTGGTCTTGTATCCTGAAATGCTAATATTGATATCCTTGATAATGTATCATATATCTTTTGTCTATTTATATCTTCTAATATTCTATTTTCTTTATCTAATGTATTTAAATGTTCTTTCATCATTTTATTTAATCTCATTGGACTTAATTTGATTCTTGTATCTATTACATTATTTATCTTATCTACACACCATTTCTCACCTTCACCATAACGTTTTAATACTTTACACTTATTACTTCTCATATTACTGTATTTTATATTATTATTTTCTTCTTTATAAACAAATACTTCATCTAAATATAATTTTAATATTTTTAAACCTTCCATTCCACCTAATTTATAAAATAAATTAGAATCAATAATACCTGAATGATCTTCTTTACCTTGAACATTTATATTAATAGTTTGATTAATTGTTTTATTATCATTTAAAGTATTATTTGTTGTATTATTTGTATCACCATTATTATTTGTTGTATTATTTGTTGTATTAATATTTCCATTTTTACTTTCTAATTGTTTCTTTAATTTTTTTATTAATTCATCTTTCTCATTTTCTTTTTTCTTAACTTTACAATATTTTTTAATATGTCTTAGCATACTAGGTCTTGTTTTGAATGTTTTAGTACAATATTCACATTCATTAATGGTCTCTACCATTTGTGTTTCATTTGTGTTCTGTTTGTGTTCTATTTGTGTTCTATTTGTGTTCTGTTTGTGTTCTATTTGTGAGGGATTTTGGTATTTCTCTTTATTTCTTAAATGTTTTTT
>PIVQ01000878.1 GCA_003354055.1 Desulfobacteraceae bacterium
ATGAAACAACAAGCTTACATTTAGCAAATAAATATAATTATAAAGATCTAATATTAAAAAAAATAAAAATTAATGTTGATATAAATAAACAAGATAAACTCGGGAATACAATATTACATAATGCAATGATAGATGGTAAAAATGATTTAGCAAGATTTTATATTTTATGTGATGCAGATGTAGATATTAAAAATTATAGTAATTATACACCAAGAGATATAAGTTCTTCTTTTATTTCAAGTGTATTAAAATCTAAAAATAAAATTGAAAAATCTTATAAAGTAGAAATCCAAAGTAATTTTGAAGAAAATTGTGATTTATTTGAAAAATCCCATATTGATACAGTTTTTAGTTTTATAAATAAATATAACAAAATGTATATTTCAACAAATTAACAAAATCATTTAAATATTTTACAACATATTATAATATCTTGTAAAATGGACGTAGTAACTAATCAATTAGTAGATTTATTAAAAGAAAAATGGATTGTAAAAGATATTTTAGATATGAAATATGAAATGGAACATAAAGAAAAAATGAAAAATATTTGTAATAATATAAATGAAATGACTTGTGTAATATTAAATACAACTGGAGAATATGATATTGAAGAAGAAATACATACACAAATAATTTTTCATGAAAAAATAGAGACATCTATCAGAATGGAAGAAGCAATTGAATATTATATTTTTGATTATCAATCTTATGAAATGAATCAATATAGGTATATTAATAGAATTATTGAACATAAAGGAGAACCATATTTAAATAAACAAGAATATTTAAACTTGTATAATATAGAAGATTAATTAAAATTGATTTGGTAAGATATAATAAAATGATTGGTATAATAATAGTATCTAGTTGTATTTTAATAGCAATGACCGTAGTTCAAGTTAGAGACAGAAGAAGAAATAATCAATTTAGAAGAAGAGCGAGATTAAACTATGATTAATTTTTTTAGTATTTTTAATATTAAATGAGTCCATTATTATTTTTGATTTTTAAAAATTAAAAATAATTAACTTCACAATTTGAAAATTTTTCTTTGAATGATAATAATAAATCTACTTTTCTTTCTAATAATGATTTACTTTTATCACCTCTTATTCCTTTTTTATAATTTTTCTTTGCTGCCCATTTAATTAAACTTTCCATTGAATATGCTTCACTTTTTGTTAAATTTGTAACTTTCATATGATATATCCATTTTCCTTTTCCTTTTTTTGCTCTTGTATATTTTGCTCCTCCTTTAAGTTTTCCATTATGTTGTTTTATTCTTTTTTCACTATTTTTTGTAACACCTAAATATGTATTTTTATTTCGCGTATTCTTTAATAAATAAAGGGTAAAATCTTTTTCTTGTTCTGGTTCTTCTACTGGTTCTATTTCTGGATGTACTTCTTGATTTTTTAAATGTTTTTTTGATAATAAATGTTTTTTGTAATAAGATTTAGCATAATCATTATTACAATAACTACAATGAGTTTTAGAAGGCATATTAAGAGTATAGATTAAGTTTGGATAATAATTTGGATTATATGTATTATATAAATCAGTTTTAACATTTAATAATTTGTGATAATCCACTTTTTAGTTTTTTACCAGAATATTTATATCCTTTTTTCAATCTTCCATTTTGTTGATTTATACCTTTATGTTTTCTTACTAATTTTTTATTTTTCATTTTACGTCCTCCACCTTTTTGATATTCAGGAACTAATTTATAAACATTATCATTTCCTGTCTTTTGACTAACAATATGAAGTCCTGTTGTAAAATCTATTACCTTCTTATCTTTTAATACAAAACCTGTAATTTTTTTATCATCTAACCATTCAGTTAATGCGACATTTCTATCTTTCTCTGAAATATATATGTTAAACCCAAGATTAATTGGATAAAAATCTTCACAACCAATAGGCCCTCTATTATCTGTTGCTTTTTGTTTACAATTACCTTGAACTGGTTGTGAATATTTTAATAAACCTTTAACAGAGTTTCTTTCCAAACAATAAATATACTTACCTAACTTAATATTATATAACTCTTCTGGTTTAAAATTATCTATATCTTCTTGAAGAATAAACTCAATATCATTTTTACAATGTCTATTTCTATTTCTCTCTTTTTTTGTTTTTTCTACAGCCTTCTTAGACCTTTCTTTCTGTAATTTTGCCTGTTTTTTTAATTTTTTTCTAGCCTTTTTTATATCATGTTTTTTCTTTATAATATCTAAAGTTTTCTTACTAAATGTAGATTTATCAGCACCGCTTTTTACAAAAAGTTGAATAATAACAGGATCAGTAGTCAAATTTATAGCATATTGTGCATCTTTTTCTTTCATATCAATCATTAATTTATTATCATTGCTTTTTATTTGTAAATATTTCAATACATCCCATTCTAAATTTATATTAATTTGTGGATTCTTAAGTAATAAATAAACAATTTCTTCTTTTCCTAACCATGTTGCTAAATGTAATGGTGGTATAAACCTCCAAGGAGTATCGCGAACATTCAACATATTAAGTTGAAAAGGTTCATAATTATTTATTAGATTTCTTTTTTTTCTATATTTTTTATTATTTAATAGTTGTTTAATTTTATAATAATTATTATAATTTTTATCTTCATATATAAGCTTATTCAAAATATAAGAATTTCCCATATTATATAAGAGTTAATATGTTATAATATAAGTTTTTTATTTTAGAAATCAAAAAAATATTAAGTTATTATATAAAATGAAAGCAATAGATGAATATGATGATGGAGAAGGAGAAGATTTAGATATAAGAAAATTCTTTGATAAGAGATTAGAA
>PIVQ01001734.1 GCA_003354055.1 Desulfobacteraceae bacterium
TTATGTGTCGCCAAGAGGTCTGTCAATAAAAGCGTTTGATTCTTTTTCCAGTCCTTCGGCCACCCACACTTCGAGGGCAAGCTTTAGTGTTTGTAGTCTTAATATATTTGTCACAGGCGCCTGGCACAAGGTATGGTATATCAGGTTAAACGTGGGATTGGCCTTTTTTATCAATCCCATTATCCGGTTCAAGTCATTCGAAAATTACAACCGCTCACACTTAAACTCGTCAATAGAAGCATCTAAGATATTACGTTCAAGCTGCATATCAGGATTCCACCAAACAGCATGATCTCTCCGCCTCTTAGCGAATTCTTGTTGAGCATCTATTATATTGTCTTTCTCTTTTTTTTGCGTGAACATGGGGGAGTTTCCTGCAGTCGATACAATGTTACGGCTTTTTCTCAGACTATCTTCATCTATGATACCTTTTTCATTGAAATGCAGATAATAATAAATCGCTCGTATGACCTCTGTTGGTTTTCTGTTCTCAAGCTTCACACCAATTTCTGCAACACGTACACGCTTTCCAGCAAATCTTTCTAATTTTTTCTCATTTGTTCCTTTTAGTAAGCGTTCAAACTTATTGATTGACACACGGAGGATTTCGGATTCATCTGTAATAATAAAAAATCTTACTGATACAGAACTCATATGGCTACCCCATTTGGTGTTTAATTGCCCC
>PIVQ01000879.1 GCA_003354055.1 Desulfobacteraceae bacterium
TCATTGATGGTAATGGACAAAAAACCTAGGAATGTGGTTATGGCGGTCAGCAGTACAGCCGTACCGGTTTTGCCCACCATATAATCCACCGCTTTGATCTTGTTCCCGTCATTCTCCTCTAATCCCTCCACATATTCGGACAAAAGATGAATATCCTCCGTGGATCCGATCACAACAATCAAAGACGGAACAATAACGGTGAGGATATTCAAAGGAATCCCCATGTGTCCCATGAAACCGGCACTCCAGATAACACTGGAGCCTGCTGTTAGCATGGGTAAAATGGCTCCGGAAGCAGACCGCATGGAGACCACCAGCAGAATCATCAACACCAGAACGGAAAAGGGCACCATGGTGACCTGATCATTGAGGATACTGGTAACGATGGATTTTTTGGTATAGGTATTCCCCAGTTGAAAAATCTTTTCAAACTCAGGTCCCATCTTTGAAATGATATCTTCAACCTGCTTGGTAAACTTGAGATCAAACTCAGGATCGCTGAGATCGGCATTAACGTAGAGGTTTATTGCAGTGGCCTTGCCGTCTTCTGATATAATATTTCTTACCATCATGGGATTTCTCAAGGCATCTGTCCTGATTTGCTCAGCCTCTTCCACGGTCTCCGGTATATAATCAACCAAAGGGTTGGTGCTGAGCATTCCATCTTCGCCCTTGAAGTTGGTTACGGAAAAAATGCTTTCCACCCGTTCCACCGCTGCCAGTTCTTCAAACTGAAAGTGGAGTTCATCAATCAGGGCGATTTTTTCCGGTGTAAACAGATCGTCATCCTGAATATAAATAACTGAGACGTTGTCAGAACCGAATTTCTTAAGGGTTTCCTCATAAAATTTTATGGAGGGATCACCCTTGATCATCATGCCGGAGGCTGATGCATCCACACGGACTTTCATAATGCCGGATCCCAGCAGAGCCGTGGCCGTAATCATAATGAGGACCACGATCCAGGGATGACGAGTACTCCAATTCATAAAAGATTTCATTACCGATTCCTATACGCCGCAAGGGCGGTTCGTAAATGTTAAAAAACGTTGCCAGGCCGATCAGAACGAATTTAAGCCCCGTTGCCCCGTTTATTCGATATGCTTTCCGCTCATGATAAAACGCTCGGTAAATACAGAATCCTCAATAGGTTCATTCAAGGTCCTTTTTTTAACCAGAGTCAGGGTTTTGTGATTCTTCTTATGATTGTCCATGATGGTCTTCTTGGGCCGGTAAACGGTTCCGGTCAAATTTTCAAATTCAAAAGACTTCTGGGTTTTGAGTAACCGTTTTCTCCGGTCATAAAACTCAACCTTGAGTGTGGTGAAATTTTCCTTGTCCACCCAGATGAGTCTTTTACTGTAGGCGGTAGCCTTTTTTTTCTCTTTATTGGCAGGGACCGCTTCGATCACATAGCAGTTCTTTGCCGGTTTTACGTGGTCCACCGTCTCTTCTTTCTTAATGGTATACTTAAAATTGTCAATATCCTCAGGTTCCATATCCTCATAGGTAAAATCAGTACCCATGAAATATGACTTCTTACTGCCTTGGGCGATTCTCTGCATTTTTTTTGTGGCCGGCATATAGAGCCACTGATCGTCTACATCAGGATTTTCATGGGTTAGCAATGCCGTGCCCTTGATATCGGCTGGCTTTAAAAACACGAGTAGAGCCCGGTTCAAATCATTCCCCACATCTTTTGCATACCGTTTTACATCCCGTTTTTCCTTTGCACCACTTTTGGTGTCAACCAGCAGCATAACTTCTTCGCCGTATTCGCTCTGGGCTGTCTGCAGTTCTTCCTGTTTTTCCATAACCTGGCGACCGGTTAGGTCTGACGCCATCGCAGCTGCCAGCGGAAGCGCTAAAATAAAAAAGAATACTAAAAAAGAACACGCTAAAGGCGAACTAGACCATGTTACGTATTGAAAATGCCTGTTTCTTGAAGAACTCATGAATGCCTCTCCTTGCTAGACGATTTTTGAACAAATTTTAATGTAATTCTTAATAAAATAAAAATTTATTCCCCCCGTTGTCAAGCATATTCGCAAAAAAGACATCTTTAATTAGAATCAGCATCACGATACAGAACAAATATCATGAAACAAATAAAAGAATTACCAGAAAAAATACCTGGATCTGTAATAAGATTCAAACAGAGTTTTCTGCCAATACCGCCGGGAAAAAAGGATATAAGGTCTTTTAAATATGAAATCCGGTAAAATATGAAACCATTGGTAGCCCATGTCGGAATAAAAACGGGCCAGTTCCCCCGCAAGCCCCAAATCGCGGGCCGCCACCCGGATGGCATCCCGCTGGCACCGGGAGTGTATAAACAACCTGGCAATACGCGGATGAAATCCGTTTTCAAAAAAAAGATCTTTGGCCCTTTTATAATCCTGATATCGAGATCTCACGTCAAGTATGGCAAAAATAGCCACCATGACGGAACAAAAACCCAACGCGGCAAACCCCATCCATTGGCACCCTCCTGGATCAGTTTGCCAGCCCCAAAAGGCCCGAATCATAAATTGACAGGAAAAAAATATACCGCCAAGAACGGTAACGTGCAGAAGATATCCCATCCGTAACAGGCTGGTCACCCGCCTGTGGGTTATTAAAACAACATTATGGGGTGTGATTGATGTATGGTCCACAGGTTACAAATAATTATCAAGAAGTTTCAGTTAAGTCACCTTCAATCCGAGCGTCCACAACTTTATATACACTAATCGGGCTTTTCCGTCCCTTGATCCATACCCCGTCAACCCGCTGGGTTGAAAAATATCCTTTAACCTCCTGAAATGTGGATTCAGAGATCAGAATAT
>PIVQ01000880.1 GCA_003354055.1 Desulfobacteraceae bacterium
AAGATTCATTCTCCCGCATTTGCCAGAACCCCTGAAATCGCCGGCCGGCTGGTCATGGATGTTCTCAGGGGAAGGGTCAGGGGGCATTGTCAGCAGGAAGTCCTGGATATTGATGAGGACGCCTATCGCAGGGGCCGGGTGCAGACCCGGCTTTACGGGTATATGAGTCTGCCTAAAACCAGTCGGATCCAGAGTCGAAAAGCCGGTACAAAGGTCAGCGAGGCCTCGGCCCAGAATCTCATTGCCCTGGATTATATCGATGCCATGGAGAAGGATGTGATCTATCTTATTGGCCCAGGATCCACCACCCGGCCGGTGATGACCAATCTTGGACTGGATCACAGTCTTTTGGGGGTGGATGTGGTTGAAAATAAACGTCTGATCATCTCTGATGCGCGGGAAAGGGAACTTCTGGATATCACCCAAGGCAGGGAAATCCGTATATTTATAACCCCTATTGGTGGCCAAGGCTATCTGTTTGGCCGGGGAAACCACCAGTTCAGTCCCAAGCTGATTCAAGCGGTGGGAAAAAAGAACATCCGGGTGGGGGCCACCCTGGAGAAAATCGGTACCCTCAGGGGACAACCGTTCCTGGTGGATACGGGTGATCCTGACACCGATCGGATGCTGGCCGGCTATACCCGGGTGATTACTGGATACCGCCAGGAAATGATGTATCCGATTCTTTAATCTCGAGTTTGCGGTTCGCCACTAATTAGGGGGGCAGCCGGTTAGGATACAACAGCGGGCTGTCTGTCCAATAATGTATGAACTGCTTCCAGCAGCTTGTCTATCTCCACGGGTTTGGGAATAAGTACATCAACATCCATCACCTCACCCGCGGCAATGATCTTAGTATTACCGGTACAGAGAACGATGGGGATGTCCGGGGCGATAGTCTTGATCTTTTCAATCAATTCAAGTCCTGACATAGTCGGCATGGTATAATCTGTGAGTATAAGATCAAACTTGTCCGGATATTTTTTAAACTTTTCCCAGGCATGGGATCCGTTTTCAACGCATGTTACCTCAAATCCTTGATCTGAGAGCAGTTCACGGGTGGCTGTACAAAGGGACGATTCATCATCCACAAAGAGGATATGTCCCTGGCCCCTGGCTATGGCGGGCTTCTGGTCCCGTGGCTTTTTAAGGCGGGCTGGTTTTTCCGCTTTTGGGAAAAACAGGTGGAATTCAGATCCTCTTTCTTTTTCACTGAAGACCCGGATGTATCCTTTATGTTCCTGAACAATGCTTAGAACCACTGCCATGCCAAGACCGGTTCCTTTTCCCGGGGCCTTGGTGGTGAAATAGGGATCAAATACCTTTTCCTGGGTCTCAAGGTCCATGCCCTGGCCTGTATCCGTGACAGCTAAACAGATATACTCGCCCGGCGGAATGCCCTTGCCCCGCAGTTCG
Organism: Desulfobacteraceae bacterium; assembly: GCA_003354055.1. Next base: position 1,417 of record PIVQ01000880.1, read on the forward strand.
GGATCCTGGAATACCTGGGTTTCGCAGAGACTGACACTTAAGGTCCCGCCGGATTCCGCCATTGCCTGGTAGGCATTTGTACACAGGTTCATGGCCACCTGGTGGAGTTTTCCCGGATCTGCCAGGACAGGGGCATTGGTTTCTATATTTTCGCGTATCTCAATGGTGGCGGGCAGAGTGGCCCGTATCAGGTCCAATACCTCTCTGATTACAGGGGCCACGGGAGATATTTCCTGCTTGGGTTCTGATCTGCGGCTGACCATGAGAATCTGCCGGGAGAGATCTGCCGCCTTTTCTGCGCCTGCCCGAATCTTCTGAAGATCCCGCTTGATTTTTTCAGGTGTATCAAGATGGTTCTGGGCCAGTTGAATATAGGCAAACATGCCGGAGAGAATGTTGTTAAAATCATGGGCAATGCCGCCGGCCAGGGTGCCGATGGCTTCCATTTTCTGGGATTGCTGGATCTGATGCTCCATGAGTTTGTGATCGGTGATATCCTGAATAAAGTTCAGAGTGGCGGGATTCCCCTCCCAATTGGTAACGACCGTATGAAGCTGAAACCAGCGGATATTGTCTGATTTATCAATGGCCCGGAACGTATAGGAGGCTGGGGGTACCTTTCCATCAAGCCTTTCCCGGTATCGATGGGTGACCATCTCCCTGTCATCGGGGTGAATAATGTCGGCAAAGGGTGTTTCCAGCAGTTCTTCCATGGAATATCCGAGCAACTCAGCAGTCCTGTTGTTGGAAAATTTGATGAGGCTGCCCTGGGCGATAAAAATGGCATCTGTAGCTGTCTCAAGCATAAGTCTGTATTTTTGTTCAATCTCTTCCTGACTGGCCATGACCCTGATCAGGTCTTTATTGGTTCGGGTCAGCTCGGCTGCCTTTTGGGCATTCCCCTTGGAGGATGCCGTGAGTCGTTTAAACAACCGGTCCCGGGTCTGGATGGCCGTGGTGATGATACCGCAGGAAAGCAGAACCAGTCCTGTGCAGATGATATAATTATCCAGGACCGGGGATATCCAGATATGTGGGGAATGAGAGGTAAGTTCCCTGAAAAAATAGTGACAGATGAATGAGGCAATTGCCAAGGCTGTTCCTAAAAAGGCCCATTTCTTTTCATAAGAGACCAAGGCTGCTGTGAAGATCAAAAACAGATGAATGGCGCACAGCATATAGACCTCAAGTGGGGTGACCTTTTGAAAACTGAAGACTGCTCCCGATGCCAGAAGGATTAATCCCACCAGCATCACGGGTATGGCAAGTCTATAGTTGCCGGCCCTGATCAGCCACAGGGTAAAGAGATTGAGTCCCACCATGGCATAGATCAGCATAACAATCGTTTCTCCCACATCGCTGATCACATTAACGGTGAGTATCAGGGGGATGAGGAGCACCAGGGTAAGGG
>PIVQ01000881.1 GCA_003354055.1 Desulfobacteraceae bacterium
GAATCGGACCAAAAACTTTTAAACGCGTTTCACGATTGCATGAAAGGAGACCTGCGTCCGTATAAATTGCTGTTTTCAAAAGATTTGTCAGCCACGTACTCAGATACGCATCTGCCGGAGACTTTTAAAAATGAACTGGATGCCGGCACCATCGGAAAAAAACAACTTTTGAACATCACAGACACCTTAAATCGATCCCAGAGAGTGGTCTCTTTTAATACCATCAAACAGGACACCGAAGGTAAAGATCACATCTTTACAACCATAACCGTTATGCATGACTTAAAAGAACTTGAGTTCATAAAAGCGTATCTGCCGGAGTTGTATATGAAGATTGAGGGGAATATTCCGGTCACGGAACTGGGAAAAATATATCTTTTGGATTCCATATCAGGAAACCATGTTTAAGACTGTGATGGAGTAGTATAAATGTCAGACTATAAACCTAACGATTATGCTGAAATAAAAGACCTGCTGGCCTATCCTGAAAAATTAAAGAAAAATCTGGATTTCATTGAAGATGACACCACAGATGTGATGGTTTCAAAGGATCCCATTGAGAGGGTCATTTTTCAGGACAGGGCAAAAAAGGCCATCCGGAAGATAGCCCAGAATAGAGGGCACCTGTTAATGGTTGGAAAACCCGGAACCGGAAAATCTCTTCTGGCCCAAATGTTTGAAAAAGTTCTGGATGATTCCATGGGGGATTTGTTGCGGCCGGTTGATTCGATTGTGGCGTACCCGGGAAAAGACAGCAACCATGTCCGCTTTTCTTATGCCGGCCCTGAGAAAATAGATCAGAAGATTGCCCGGGTGAGGGATCAGATCACTGCCGCCTCCGGGTGTGTTGAAGAATTTTCCCTTGAGGACCAGATCTCCCACATCAACAAAATCAAAAAATTTCTCCTCTTTCTTGCCCTTATCAGTATCCCTGTCGGGTTTTTTATCCCGCAGCTTTTTATATTGACCGGTCTTGCAGGTATCGGTGTGATTTTTATGCTGATCCAGGAGAACAACAATAAAGTCCAGGAAAAAATCCAGAGGGAAAATCAGGACAAAACCAATGCGGTTGTAAAACATTACTCAGATATGATTCCTGAGGTTCTGTTTGACCCCAGGAAAGAAAAAAAACTGATGATCAATGTGTCTGAGCCTAGTTTTCAAAACATGAAGGGGGGATTTCGGCATGATCCCTATCAATCCGGAAAACTTCAGACACCCATTCACAAAAGGGTCTATTTAGGGGCGCATGCCAAGGCGCCGGTCATTTATATTGATGAACTCAAAACCCTGATCAATTCCGGATACATGTCAAACCTTCTGGAAATCATGCAAAGCAAGCAATACATCCTTGAAGGGGATCGGCAATCGGGAAGCGGTGCGGCAGACAGATCCGAGAATTATCTTAACGCCCAAAACATTATTATTGCCTGTTGCAACCATGACACTCTGGGATTTATTCAAAAAGAAGGTGACGGCGCATTCCTAAGCAGGATTGAGGATAAGGGCGAAGTCATCCAGATGGAAAGCGATGTTCCTGAAACCCCTGAGACAGTCAGGCAGGTGGCGGCCTATGTCAAACAGGAGATTATCAATTTCGGCAGAGATCTAACGGCCACCTGGGATGAGGTGATTGCCAAAGAAGGATATGAAGGGGTTAGAGATAGATGTGAAACCATTTTCGGCAAAAAGCTGCCCTCCGATTATCAGTTAAAGGAACGGGAGTTTTCAAAATATGCCGTGGCCGAGATTGTGAAAGAGCTGAGATGCCGAAGTCATGACCAGAAGCTGTGCTGCATGCTCAGGCCGATTAATGGGATCATCAAAGCCGCCCAGTTTGAAGCCATCATGGAAAATTCCGAATTGGTAAGGAAAAAACATGTACGACAGGCATTAAAGGATCACCTCAGCCTTGAAGGTGCCCTGACGGAAGATATGATTCGCCATAAAAAGGACCTGAAAAAATATATAAGTTCTTTAACCGATTCCATCGGCTATGTTGTGGGCCTTGCGGTCTATACCTCAGGAGCCAGTGCAAGGATGTTCGGCCAGCCTTTATCCATTCGCTGTCAGATTGATTCCGAAGGGCCGGATACTGTGGTCGCACCCGGAAAACTGGGCGATATTGCAAAAGCGGCCGCACAGAATGTCCGGGCGTCAATTAAAAAACAACTTCAGAAGACCGGTTTGAAATATTCAGGGTATGAGATGCATATTGACTATATTCAGGCCCACGGCGGGGTTGAGGGGGACAGTGCATCCATAGCCGTTGATATCGGACTGATCTCGGATTTTATAGGAAAACCCGTAAACCTTAAGTATGGCATCACAGGCTCTTTGACAGGTGATATTATTCTGTCTGTGGGTGGTGTGACGGAAAAGGTCCGGTCCATCATGGATCTTGATCTTGGAATGGAAGGCGTCTGTATCCCCTGGCAGAACAAGACGGATATTGAGCCGCTTTTAGTGAACACAGAATCGGTTTACATCATCCGTGATGAGATCCCGGGGGTTAGAATTTTCAGGTCGGAAGGGAAGATGAACCCCTTTGATATCTATTTTTGTAAAACAAAGTACAATGCCTATAAAATTATGCTGGGATTGTCACATAAGGAGATCGAGGCGGGGATTTTAGACCGGTGCAAGTCAGATATTGAACGGGCCTCTGCCTGACGGCAAGGGGCGTTTATTTAAGTATCTCGATGGGGCTTAGGAATCGTTACAAAATAACTTGATCTAAATACCCTGAAGGGCAGAAACTTGTTTCCAAAACCCCTTAAATGGGTATTTTTACAAAAGACCCCAACTGGGTATTTTGAAAACAAAA
>PIVQ01000161.1 GCA_003354055.1 Desulfobacteraceae bacterium
CCGCCAATTCCTGAGCAGTAAGCTTGCGCTCATTACGTGCTTCGCGGATCAACGCGCCGAGCAAGGCTGCCGCATCTCGGCTATAACGTGAGTAGGTGCGTGTGATAGACTTTGGCATCTCCCCCTCCCTTGATTCTCATATAGACCATAAGATAACTTAATGCTCTTTCTATGAACCAGAGATAGTATGTTTTGATTGCGTTGTCAAATATAAGTTTGATCCGTATATAGATCTTATAATTCTATTATGATCCATATAAGCACCATTTTTCACTATTTTGCAATGGAGTGGATATGATTTGAAAACCTAACAAGTAGTGGATATGTCAACTCGGTAGCCTCCACCGGTCCCTTTTGCCTGTCGGTTTTCCAGATAGTCGATTACATCGGTGAGCTACCTATTTTTTGGGCACCAATTCGGTTGCCAGGACATATGTCGGCTGGCCCGGCTTTACAGTATAGGTACTTTTTCCTGGCCGAAATCCTTCTGCGGTGATGTTAACTTCATACTCTCCGGCAGGCAGCCCGAAAAAGTTGAAATAGCTTTTATTGCAAAAATCGGTGCTTGAGAGAAAGTAATCATGGTAATTCAGATTCTCGTTTTCCGTGTGAAAAATCGTTCTCTCAATTCCCGCTCCCTTTAAGGTTACCTTTTGTATCTTCACCTTCCGGTCTCCCGGCAGGTATTGTTCCGCCGGCATTCCGGCCGATCTGTCTTCAGCGTTCGGTGCCGCGGTTATATGCCCGTAGATCATTCCGTCAGGCCTAAGTCTGAAATTTACAGTCTGTGTACCATTGCTCGACACAGATACCGGAACATGATGCCTGTCGGGCTTGACCGCGGGCGCCATTAAACTGGCAGTATATTCGCCTGCCGGGAAAGGTCCAAGGCGCCGGCCACTGTCCTCAGGGGAGAGATCAATCTGGATTCCTGCCGCCTCTGGGCCATCGGGAAGCAGCACCAGGAATGGTCTGGGCCGGCTGCCGTCCACCGGATAATCATAGGTAAAATTAATTTTGATATAACCGCCGGCAATCTGATCCGCCTGCAAATCTTTGTCAAAGGTATTAATAATTGTATTGTACTGGGCCAGCACGGCCGGACTGTTCACTATGCTGTTGTGGTCCTCATTGAAAGCATAGTTCATCTTTGCCTCGGTCTGTGGTCGTATGTCTAACAGGCTGTCCAGGGCAATGGTGCCGTCATTATTTGCCCTGAACGGGTTGCGGCTGCCCCGGTGTCCGGTGAACATGTAGAAGCTTACGGTGTCAGGCAGTTTTTCCCGGTAGAGGGATTGAAGAAATTCTCCCTCCGGCTGCATATCGATCCAACTGGGTATCACTGCCGGTGACTGATTGACGCCATATTCGGCCATCCGGTCGCCGCCCCAGGGCGTTGCCAGGGAGATAAAGAGTTTTACATAGGGGGTATGGGGTCCATAATCCATGATCAAGGATCTGGCCACCAATCCTCCCATACTGTGTGCGGTTAAAAACAGTGTATCAAACTTGTATTTAATCTGGAGGTTATAAAGTTTCCAGAATAATAAATATGACATGGATTTCAGCCGGACACCGGTGGGATAATAAAACAGCCAGGGTTGAAAACGTGTCCGGTCTATGTTGTTTATAAAATATTCCCATCCCGCAGGCGTGCCGCCGGCACCGTGGATAAGCAAAATGGGGATTTTATTGGGGTCGTATTCTTCCAGGAAGAAAATATTACCACCGATTTCCTTATAAAAGGCCATTGGCTCCCAGAATCCCCGGTTCCCATTTTCCGGTGAGAAGCGTTCATCATCCAGTTTCACCACTGCGCCTGCCTGCCGGCTCTTGAGCGTATGGGGCCTCTCGCTGGAAATGGCAAACCCCGTTGGTAGCTCAATATCAGACCGTTTGCCCGGAATATTCAAATTGATTTCCAGGACAACACCGCCGGCCGGTGCCGAAACCGAAACCGACTTTGGCGTACCATATTGCCCGGCGAGTTCTCCATCATCGTAAACCAGGTTGCTGTTCTTGTCCCAGTAAGCGCACACATAATACTCTCCCGCAGGGACCATGAGTTCATATTCACCGGCTCCGTGTAAGACAGTATAATGGGCCACATTCCGAGTACCTTCGGTCATAGCATACGCCAAAACAACAATCATGCCTTCTTCCATTGACTCGGTGGAAACGCGGCCGACCAGGGCTGAGGAGGCCATGCCTTGACTTACCTCCTCTTTCAATTTGATCATGGAGCACCCAGTGGTGATAACCACCAAAAGTGTCAACAGAACGCCCAGGCACTTCAAATTCAGTCCCATTCGAGAACGATAGCCACACATCACTCTTTTTATAAATTGCATTGTGCATTCTCCATTGCGCCATTGTCATTAACTCTTTTATTTAACCTCATTTATTATAACCGTTTGTTCTGTTTTGCAAACTTAAGAAATCCAGGCAGGTCTGCCATCATTCTTTTCCAGGAATCCGGAGATTTCCAGATCATTGACAGGTAACCTGCCCATACGGATGGTCTCATAAAATGGCGTCTGTAAAAATCAATGAACAACTCATCCAGATGTTCCCGGGTCATTCCTTTCGGCACAAAGCAAAAATCCATACAATCCATTTTTTTCCAGTCCTCATTGAATCTTCCCAGATCCGAACCGGATTGCTTTATTTCATCGTAAACAGGAGACCCTGGAAACGGGGTGAACTTGGCCAGGTTAAAATCATCAATCGGCAGGGAGAAGACGTAGTCCCGGCTTTTTCTGATACTGGCTTCGGTTTCTCCGGGCAAGCCCATCATTAAAAGTGCCTTGACCCGTATTCCGGCCCTTTTAATCATACTCACCTTTTCCCGAAGCATCTCAAGATCCGGGTTCTGTCTGTGTCTGGCCAGAAGGTCCGGATCACCGGTTTCAATGCCGAGGCTGATCATCCAGCACCCGGCCGCCTTCATTTGAAAAAGGAGATCTAAATCCAGGTGTTCGGCCCGGGCGGCACAATTAAAGGTCATGTTAAGCCCCTTTTTCCGCATCATTCGGGTAAAGGCCACCACCCGCTCCCGGTGAAAGGTGAACTGATCGTCATAGAAATTGATATGTCTGATATTAAAGGTCTTATTCAAATATCCCATGTGGGCCAGCAGATACTCGGCTGAATTGTACCTGAACGTCCGCCGGAATACGGATCTGTCGCAATAGGAACAGGAATAGGGGCATCCCCGGGATGAGATACAGCTGGCATTGGGCACACCGGGATAATTAAAGATCGGCAGTTTATAGGCTTCCGGATATCCGGCCAGCTTTGAATAGGCGGGAAACGGAAGGGAATCCAGGTCCAGAAGCTGCTTTCTGAACCCGGTGAATTTGACCGTGTTGTCGGATGAACGGAATATCAGCCCCTCGATTTGGTCAACCTGTGCCGGATCTGTGGTCAATAATTCCGTGAGAGTCGTCTCTCCCTCGCCCACGACAAGATAATCGATAACAGGAAAGGCCTCCATCAGTGTCTGCCGTAATGCCGACACATGGGGTCCCCCAATAACGACACGGATATCAGGGGCAATGGCTTTTACAAGTCCTGCAATTCGCAGTCCGTCCATAAAGCTTGAGGTGGTACAGGAAAATCCGATAAATCCCGGTGCTTCCCTGCGGACGTATTCCAGGATCAGGGCTTCTGAGTCCGGATGGCAGTAGCAGTCAATGATATGGTTGGCAATTTTTTCCCTGTCCAGCACGGCAGCCAGGCTGGCAAGGCCTAAGGGAGGCATGATATTGGCCATCCTGGAAACATCGCCACGAGCTTTTTCCGCGCTATATCCCAGGGGGTGGACCAGAAGGATTTTATTTGAATCCATATTTGTTTCCTGAAGACTTTAATAATTTGAAACTACACAAGACTTTTATCCGGTCACTTTTTTCTTCGCTGTTTTCTCGTCGGCTGAGTGTGCAACAGCATATCCCATAAAAGCCCTTTGAATCCGAATACTTTTAACGCATTAATTCTCAACTGACCTTTTTCCGGCGGAAAGAACCGGTCTTTTTTTCTAAAGAAGGCTTTTTCCAACCGCTGGTCCATGTGAGCCTTGTCCACCGCAGGAGAGACATAGTACCTGGGACGGAGTAGATTGTCGGTTTTGGTGATGATACCCTGTTCCCTTGCAATCTTGGCAATGCCGGTATTCGGAAGTATTCGGATGCCTGAAAAGGCAAACGCAACGGTCTGTCTGAGCCGTTCGATATTTGAAATGCCCTCTTCAATGGTTTCAGGGGTTTCGCAAGGTCCGCCGAACATGAAAAAGTGTGCACAGGGAATATCTGCCTTGATACAGGCCTCGTTAAAGGCCAGGACCCGATCGAATCCAAAGGTTTTGTTGATACCGGCCAATGTGGTATCGCAGGCCGCATCAGATCCGACTTCCATGGCATAGAGCCCTGATGCCTTGAGCAGGGCAAGGTCCTTTTGTGAAATTTCATCGGGCCTGAAATAGGCGGCCCAGCGGATGCCGGTATTTTTCCGGATCAGGGCTTCGGCCACTTCCAGATAGTGCCCCACGGGATCGTTGAATATGGAATCGGTAAAGAAAACCGTATTCACATCATGGTCTTTTTTCAGGCGACTAAGATTTTCCGCCACAAAATCGGGGTCCTGGAATCTGAAATTTCTGCCTTCAATCAGAGGGTAAGAGCAATAGTTGCAGCCAAATGGACACCCCCGTTTGGTCTGGTAGTTGACCATGCCGCTTTGGTCCATGTAAAAGTTTACAAGGTCGGCGTCATAGGCGGGTAAGTGAAAATCGCTCGCTTCCATCTGGGGTGTCAATGGTCCCATAATCCGTGGAATCTCTTCGCCCCTGTTGATCTTTTCAACCAGCAGATTAAAGGCAATCTCCCCTTCACCAACGATGCCGTAATCAGCACCGGCATAGTCCAGTATGATCTCCGGCATTATGGAAAAAGCAGGTCCGCCAAGTACAATCGGGCCTTCCCATGCGGCCCGGATCCGTTTTACAAGATCTTTGAGACGGGCAAGATACCAATTGTCGCCTTGTGACAATGAATCCACATTGTCGATATTTCTAACGGAAATACCCACAAAATCAGGGGTAAAGGTTGAAAGTTCCCCTTCCAATGAGGAGGTACCGGATTCCAGGTCATAGAGCAGGTCAAATTGTCTTGTCCTATGTCCTTTGTCTTTAAGGGCAGCGTCCACAAGGGCAATGCCAAGAGGATAAACGGCCAGTGGTTCCCGGGTGGTATTTGCTGAAATCAGCAGTATCCGGCTCATATCAGGCCGACACCTTTTTGAAATTGCGTTTTTTTCTGGGATTGTATCTTCGGTAGGTACCGTCAAGAATTTCTCGCTTGATAACCTTGAAAAACAATTCTCCCATTTTGGTCTGGTAGCCGCCGTTCTCGTAAAAGGTGTCCCAGGCCCAATTGTACAATTCTTCAAGTTTCTCAGGGGACATCTGCTTGGGCTGGAACACTGCCTTTCCGCAGGTGTAGTCCAGCCAGTTATTGCTCAGGATCCTGCCCTCTTTTTTCATCTTCTGCCGGACCGGAGATTTTGGAAAGGGGGTCATAATGGTGAATTCCGCCATATCAAGTTCAATCCGAGATAGAAATTCCACAAGGTTCCGTATATAGGTTTCATCGTGGTCGTCTGTTCCCAGGAGGATGGTGCCCTCCACCCCTATGCCATGGTCATGGAGCCTTTTTACCCGGTTTTCAATAGTTTCCGAGGTATCGAAAACCGCCTGGTACACATACCAGCAGCCGGCATCTGCAGCAAGTTTAAGAACCTGATCGTCATCCATCAGCGGGTGGGAGACCCATTTTTTCTTCAGGGGTTTCATGGCCGTAAAAAGTTCAATTAACCAGTCCCTGTCATGGGCAAGAGAGTTGTCCACCACAAACAAGCGGTTATTGGGAATGGCCTCCATCTCCTCAATGACTTTTTTTACGGGTCTGGGTCTGAACTGCCGGCCGCCTAAAAAACCGTTGCAGCAGGGGAAGCAATTGAATTTGCACCCCCTGGATGCATGAACCAGGTCAAGCATCTGGGTTCCTCTGTAATTATAGCTGTCCCGGTTTAGAATATCCCGCCTTGCCGTGCCGATGCTTGTGATGTCCGGAAAGTTATTCATATAGTCGTACACCGGTGCAAGACATCCTTCGGTAAAATCCTGCATCACTTTTTCCATCCGGCCTTCAGCCTCTCCTAAAAATACGGAATCGGCATGGCCTTTCACTTCATCGGCATGGAGCATGACGGCAATACCGCCGAACATGACGGGTTTTCCGTGACGCCTGTATTCATCTGCAATTTCAAAGGCCCTGGGCAATTGGCAGGTCAGCATGACGGACATACAGATCAGATCTGCCTTAAAATCGTAATCAAAGGGCTGGACATTTTCATCTATGAAATCAATATCAATGCCCTGGGGAAGGGATGCTGCAAACACCACAGGCCCGTGGGGCGGCAGATGGAACTCAGTCTGTTTTTCAAGTTTGGGCCAGGAGGGGTATACCAATTGGAGCTTCATTTTTATTTCCTTAAAGTTTGGCAGGGGCAACCGCTTGGGTTGCAAGGCCGTGCAGGTTTTTTAACGGGGTGCCGTTGTAGTAAAAATCCGGACCGGCCGGGGTGTTTCTGGTAATTGTTCGATGGGGTTTATTGGTTTCCCTTTTTCCGTTATCAGTATCAGGAGCTTCAAGAACAAGGAATACAGCACCTGGTGTGGGGCTGGTTCTTTCGGAAACTGTGACTATGTCAGAGTTGCAAGCCCCGCAGACAACAGTTTTATACGATCCTGATGCAAGCTCATCCATCGCAGCTGACAGTGCAATCAGGCCGCGGCCTTCTTTCGCTTCGATCATGAATGCTTCTCCGGTCAAACCGTAGTAAATGGACGCCTCTCCCAAAAAGCAGGAGGGCAGGGTGTAGGCAAAAATCGCGGGACTGGGCAGCTTGCCCTGTTCACGGGATAAGGTGGCCTGGTATAAAAAGTCCGTTTCAATACAACCGGTGACAGATTCGGCAATCAGGGGAATTTGTTTTTTGTTCCCAGTGCTTACGGCCCCTTTATTTGGGAGTGGTCTGATTCCGGCATGGGACATGGCAAAACCAATGGCTGAAAAACCCAGCTTGGAAAAAATATCCATCCGACCAAAAGCCTTGTACGGTGTTGTAAGGACAGTCTTTCCTGATAAGCGGGGCAAAGAATCCTTTGATTCGGTATTTCTAATATTTCCGGGGAATCCCATGGTATCTTTAAATACCCAGCCCAGACCCCGGATCACTGCCGTATCAGTCATGGGACCTCCCTGAGCACAAGGGCGGCGTTGATTCCGCCGAATCCCGAGTTGGTTGTTAAAATGGAGTTGGTGTCAAATTCTTGGCTATGGGAGCTGAACATCGGTTTTGCCTTTTGTTCCGGTTCTGCAAGTCCGGCAGTGCCCGGAAGGCATCGGGTCTCAAGCAGTTTTACACACAGGGCAGCTTCAATGGCGCCTGCCGCACCCAGGGTATGGCCGATGGCCCCTTTAATGGAATGGGCTACAATGTGGTTCGGTTCAAAAAGATCGCAAATTGCCGTAAGTTCCATGGCGTCATTATAAATGGTACCTGTGCCGTGTGTACTGATGACCCGGACTTGATCAACCGAAAGCTCAGCCGCTTTGCAGGCCTTTTTCATGGCAAGTTTCAAGCCTGACCCTTCCCGGTCCGGAGCTGTCAAATGGCTGGCATCGCCTGCAATTCCCCACCCTGATATTTCAGCCAGAGGCAGGCTGCCGGTTTGTTTAAGTTTGGTTTCACCCATGAGCATCAGGACGGCACCTCCTTCTCCTAGGGTGAGGCCCTGGCGACTGACATCAAAGGGCCGGGCAGAATCCTGCGCCATGGCGCCAATCGCTGAGAAACCGGAAAAGACAAATTCACTGACAAGGTCCATGGCAAATACAAGGATCGTATCTTCCGATCCGTTCTGAATCATTTGGGCTGCTTTTGCCAGGGCGATGGTGGAAGAGGCGCAGGCCGCATTGATGTTAAAGCCTGCCCGGTCGACTTTAAGCTTGCCGGCAATAAACCCCGGCAGATCCGATACCATTAGGTTCTGCGGTAAGGGGGCTTTTCGTTGAGTGTTGGCGAATTCAATGCCGCCTTTGGTTGAGGCGGTTATTACAAGAGTTCCTGAATCTACTGGCCCTATGCGGCTGATAAGATGGTCTGCCAATGTCAGAATGCGTGCCGCTTCCTTGCCTCCGGTAGGTGTCTTTTCAGGGAAAAGTCCCGGAATCATACCGGCCAGGGAACTGACATAGGGTGACGTGTCAAATTGCCTGATCGTTGAAAATCCGCTTTGTCCGTCTTTCAATCCCCGGTAGAGCAGGTCAAGACCGGTTCCGAAGGCGGTTACTACATCTGCCTTTGTGATGAAAACTTTGGTCATGAAAGTTGCCCGGCCTTCCAGCGATCGCAAAATTTCCTGAAAAACGGGGGCTGGGTCAAAAAGAGCTCGTAATCGGTGTTGAGCATCATTTGAACAACGTATCCGGTTGCGGCGACCTTGTTTTCAGTATCCCGGATGATATATTCGCTGTTGAGCCTGGCCGCATCGGAATAGTGAAGAATCCCTTCAATGGTGATCTCATCCTGGAACTTAAGCGGCCGGATAAAGTCCACATGGACGGTTTTGATCGGGGCCAGTATCCCGTTGTTGTAAAAATCCATGTAGCCGACGTTATAGCGGTTGCCCATGGCCACCCGGACATCCTCAAAATAGCTGATATAATGGCCGTGCCAGGCGATGGTGAGCATGTCCACCTCCTGGAACCTGATTTCCCGCGTAACGGTTCCTTGCAGGGGAGCCGGATCATTGGGGCCGGGTTTGAAATAGGGTTTTTTCATGGTGGTTATATCCTGTAACTCTTCTTCCCGTCCATGGCGCTCAACTGGTCTGCCATCAGCGATTTTACCTTTTTTTTCAGTTCCTGGTGCTTCATCTCCCCTGAAAATTCATCCGGGAACACAGGATCCAGAACTTTCATCCTGATTCTGGCCGGCGCCATATAGCGGCGGTTCGGTGGAAGCAGATCCTGACTGCCGGTAAGGCAGACCGGTATTATCGGGGTATTGGTCTCCACAGCCAGTTTAAACGCCCCTGAATAAAACCGGGTCATTTGAAAGGTTTTGCTTCTGTGGCCTTCAGGAAAAAAGAGAACAAAACCGTTTTCGGACAGGGTTTGGGAGGCCCGGTTGATACAGGTCTGCCAGGAAAATTTTTCAATGTTCATATACTTTGCAAGCTTCATAAAAACATTATAAACCGGAATGTTAAAGGGCCAGTCCCTTACCGCAAAACAGACGTTGAACACGGGCAGCATATTCATGCAATAGGTATCGAAAAACGACCTGTGGTTAACGACTATAATGCCCGGGGTACTAAACTGAGATTCTTTATAGTCCACGGGTTCAAAAATCACGAACAGCCGGGAGAAACTCTGCCACACCTTTCCGTACATCCAGATGCACCACCGGGTGATAACAGAGGTGGTAACCCCTCGACCGTATTTTAAAAAAACAAAGACAGGGGCAAAGAGCAAAAGGCTGACCAGGGTCCAGAGCACAATGGCGGTGCCGAGAATAAGGTTCATCACAAGGATGAGCATCCGGCCGGTTGTCCGGTCCCGAAGCCGGTTGGTATAAAAGTTAAACAGGGCTTCCATTACTGGTGTTCTCCGAAGTTAAGAATGATGGAGGCATTGGTGCCGCCGAATCCGAAGGAGTTGGATAACGCCCTTCTGATCGGTGCAGGTTGGGTCTCCGATACCACCTGGATGGGCGGGCAGTCCTTGCTTAAGCCCGTAAAATTAATATTGGGAGCGATAAATTGTTGTCCTGCCATAAGCGTCGTATAGATGATTTCACTTGCCCCTGACATCCAGCATTCGTGTCCTGTCATGGATTTTGTCGATGAAACCTTTGTGTCGGAACCGAACAGGGCGTGAATGGCACAGGCCTCTGCCAGGTCGCCTGTGGGTGTGGAGGTGGCATGGGCGTTGATATAGTCGATCCTATCGGTTGTGATTCCGGCGTCTTTCAAGGCATTTTTCATGGCCTGTTCGGACCCTTGGGCACTGGGGTCGGACAGTGTTCTGCCAATGCCTGAAGAGAAACCGTATCCTTCAATGATACCGTAAATTTGGGCCCCGCGGTTCCGCGCATGATCAAGGGATTCAATCACAAGGCAGGCGCCGCCGCCGCCGGGCACAAGGCCGTCACGGTCCTGGTCAAAGGGCCTTGAGGCTTTACCGGGGTCGTCGATCCTCGATGAAAATGCATTCAATGCGTCGAAACTGGCCATGGATGTCCAATGGGTCTCCTGGGCACCGCCGGCAATGATGATATCCTGCATCCCGCTCCGAATAAGCATCAGGGCCTGTCCCAATACATGGGCACCACTGGCACAGGCCGCAGAGATGGTCCAGTTCGCCCCCCGGGTGCCGAGCAGGCCGGCCAGGTTCATGGTGATGGTGGAATTCATGGCCTTGAAAATATATCCGGCTCCGATGTAGTGGGTTTCATTGTACTCCCGTGCAAGATCTATGGATTCCACGCCGGCCCGGATTGTACTGTCATTTCCAAAGATGACGCCACATCTGTCTGTCTGGATCTGACCGGTTTCAAGTCCTGCATCTGCCACGGCTTTCCGGGCCGCAACCGTTGCATAAAGAGCGGGTTCACACATGGTCCGCATGTGTTTTCTGGTCAATCCATAGGCTTTTGGGGAGATGTCGGGCAGTTTGGCCGTCAGTGGGGATTTAAAGCCCCTCTCCTGTCTTTCCCGGTCAAAGACAATGCCCGAGTGTCCAGTCTGAAGTGACCGGGTAACCTCGGAAAGGTCCGTGCCCAGGCAGGACACGATGCCCATACCGGTGATGGCGGCTGATGGGGGTGCTGTTGGCATCAAAGTTCCTAACAGATCCCGCCGTTGATGCCGAGAACCTGGCCGGTTATATATCCGGCATCAGAGGAGCACAGGAAACGTACGGCGGCAGCCACCTCTTCGGGCTTACCCAGTCGGCCTGCTGGAACGGTGCCGGCAATCTGATCAACCGGTAATCCCTCGATCATATCTGTTTCAATAAATCCGGGTGCCACGGCATTCACGGTAATACTCCGTTTGGCGATCTCGCGGGCAAGGGCCATGGTCGCCCCGATAAGACCGGCCTTGGATGCGGAATAATTCACCTGGCCTGCCTGGCCCATCTGACCGGAGGTGGAGGTGATGTTGATGATTCTGCCCTTTCTTTTGGAAAGCATCTTTTTAACAACCGGTTTGGTCACATTGTAGAATCCGGTGAGGTTTGTATCCATAACCCGCTGCCAGTTTTCGGATTTCATCCATACCATGAGCATATCATCCCTGATGCCGGCATTGTTGACAAGGATATCAATGGCCCCTTTTTCCTTGATAATGGATGCGATGGCCTCTTCGGCCGCCTTCTGGTCCGTTACGTCAAAGGGGAGCAGGGCGCCGTCCGATCCTGCCTCTTTTACAGCGGCTAATGTCTCTTTGGCGGCATCAATTCCAGCGCGGTAATTGATATAGACAAACCTGCCCGAAGCGGCGAGGCTTATGGCAATGGCCCTGCCGATGCCCCGGCTGCCACCGGTGACAAGGGCTATTTCCTGTGATGTGTTTTCGGCTGATGTCATAGGTACTCCTTATTGCTGGTTTTTTTATCTTTTTTTAGTATTAAAGTGGCGTTGATACCGCCA
>PIVQ01001735.1 GCA_003354055.1 Desulfobacteraceae bacterium
TTTAACAAGTAATAATAAAGAATTTGCTAGTACGCGCACACTTCGCGATTACGAGCGTACCCGTAAGCTCGATGCACAAAAGCATATAGCTATGATGCAAGGGCTAAAAGAGCTGTTTGAAGGTGCAAACCCGTTTAAAAAGCTTATTCGTGGAGTAGGGCTATCGTTAGTTGATAATCTTGGGCCAATCAAGCACCTGTTCGCTAAAGAAGCAATAGGGAAGTAAAGTAGGTTGAGTTGAGTAAAATAAAATCTCACGAAAAAAGCTGTTAGTTATTCGCTTTCAATAAAACCCGAGATTTAATTTAAACATCGGGTTTTTGTTTTAAAGTGATTTTTAATACATTAAAAGCTATCGCTTTTCACGCAAGCAAGCTCGGCGTCTACAAGAAATATTACACTCTGTGCTTAACTTTTACTGTATGCGTACAGCTTGCTGGCGCGACGAGCGAAGCTCGTGCTTTGGTATGGGTTAATGCATTGAAAGTTATCGCTTTTCACGTAAGTAAGCTCGGCGCCTACAAGAAATATTACACTCAGTGCTTAACTTTTACTGTAGGCGTCCAGCTTGCTGGCGCGACGAGCGAAGCTCGTAATAATTACCTTTATAAACTTATCTATTAAAGCGTTAAAAACCTACTTGCTTAATTATCCGACTAAGCGTAAAATGCGCGCTCATTTCGG
>PIVQ01001736.1 GCA_003354055.1 Desulfobacteraceae bacterium
CGTATTGCGTTAGAAACAGCAACCACCGCTTCATCTTGCCCTATCACTTTACTGTGCAGTTTTTCTTCCATTTGCAGTAGTTTTTCACGCTCACCTTGAAGCATTCTTGCAACAGGAATGCCGGTCCAACGCGATAGTATTTCTGCTATTTCGTCCTCGCCAACCTGATTTTTAAGCAGAGTCATTTCTTGCATCTCTGCTTGTGATGCTAAGTCGAGCTTTCGCTCAAGCTCTGGAATACGTCCATATTGCAGCTCAGACATACGCTGCAAATCGCTTGCCCTTCGCGCTACATCTAAATCTAGTCTAGCTTGCTCAAGCTCTGCTTTAATTACTTGCGTACCTTGAAGCGATGCTTTTTCAGCATTCCATATTTCATCTAACTCACGATATTGTGCGTCAAGATCAGTGATCAACTCTTGCATTTCACTACGGCGCTTTTGGCTTGCTTCGTCTTTTTCTTTAGCAAGTGCATTATCTTCTAACTTTAGTTGGATAATACGGCGCTCAAGCTTATCTAACGACTCTGGTTTTGAATCAATTTGTAGTCGGATTGAAGAGCCTGCTTCATCTATTAAATCAATGGCTTTATCTGGTAACTGACGGTCACTAATATAACGATGAGATAGCTGCGCTGCTGCCACAATCGCTGGATCGGTGATCTCTACTGAGTGATGTAGCTC
>PIVQ01001737.1 GCA_003354055.1 Desulfobacteraceae bacterium
TTTCCGCAAAAAGAACAGAAAAACTGATCATTATTATCTTCTTTTTTGGCCATATTTTACGACTCCTTTGAAGCCTCCTCATCCTCTTGTTCCAATTCACTCCTGTCTGCAACCACCCGGTCTACAATGCCGTACTCAAGTGCTTCGGTACCGGACATGAAAAAATCACGGTCCGTATCTTCGGCAATTTTTTCAATAGACTGGTGGGTATGGGCAGACAGAATCTCATTCAGGGTATCTTTCATCCGCAGGATCTCATTAGCCTGGATTTGAATATCCGTGGCCTGACCCTGAGCACCACCCAATGGCTGGTGGATCATTATCCTGGAATTAGGAAGGGCAAACCGTTTGCCCTCAGCACCAGCAGCCAGAAGCAGCGCCCCCATGCTGGCGGCCTGGCCGATGCAGACCGTGGCCACAGGCGGTTTGATATACTGCATGGTATCGTAAACTGCCATACCGGCCGTCACAACCCCACCAGGAGAATTAATATAGAAACTGATATCCTTTTCAGGATCTTCAGATTCTAAAAACAATAATTGGGCCACAATGAGATTAGCAATCTCATTGTCAATGGCCGATCCCAGGAAAATAATCCTGTCTTTCAAAAGCCGCGAATAGATATCGTAGGCACGTTCTCCTCTGTTGCTCTGTTCAACAACCATCGGAATAAGAGGCACGAT
>PIVQ01000162.1 GCA_003354055.1 Desulfobacteraceae bacterium
GGTGGCTGCCTGTGCAATGGCATCTTCTCCACCGCTGGGACGTTCGAACTCTACAATCGCGGGCAGTTCAATATCAATTACCTGGGTCCAGAAGTCACGGGGAACGTTGATCTGGGCAGGGGCGGATGCGCGTTTGGCCTGGAGGATAACCCGGTTTAAAACTTCAGCGATGCGGGAGGGATGAAGTACTTCTTCCTGATATGCTACCATGTCTTCAAACAATGCCATCTGGGGCACTTCCTGGAAACCGCCCTGACCCATGGACATGTTGGCTGCCTGGGGAGTAACCAGAAGTAAAGGCGTATGGTTCCAATAGGCTGTCTTTACAGGGGTCACAAAGTTGGTGATCCCTGGGCCGTTCTGGGCAACCATCATGGACATCTTACCGGATGCCCGGGTAAAGCCGTCTGCCATCATACCTGCATTGCATTCATGGCCGCAGTCCCAGAAGGTGATCCCGGCTTTTGGGAAAAGGTCGGAAACCGGCATCATGGCTGATCCGATAATACCGAATGAATGCTCGATGCCATGCATCTGGAGTACTTTTACAAAGGCCTCTTCTGTGGTCATTTTCATGGATGGTTGTTCCTCCGTTGTATCGTTTTTCTTGCCCCGGCCTGTATATGGTTTAGCAGTCGGGAAGTTGGTTGCTTAATCGCTTGATATCTGATGTGTGATATATCAGATATCAGGTCGCTGTTTTATACGTCAAATCATAAATGAAGTAAACAATAATCATGCCGTTTGGAAAAATTTTATGAATGAAGCCTGAATGAAGAAGGATTCATAATATGTATCTCCTTTATTTACAGCCTTTTTTGATATTCCTTTTTTTAAAATGAAAAATAGGGCATGCCAAAGGTACCGCAAATGGAATAGGTAAAAAGGGGCAATGTTGCCCCGTGATTTTTCGTCTGGGTTTTGTGATCGTTGAAAAAAAGTGGGCCTAATGGTCTGAAATTAAAGAGTATATTGTGGGTGCTGGGGGTATTGGGGTGAAAGTGCCCCGTCGTGTTTTCAGGAATGAAATTCACTGCAATCCCTGCGGACAGCAAGGTTCAGTAGATACTAGGAAAAGGGTTTGAGGCAAAAGTGCCCCGTTTCAAAATTGGGTATCAGACCATAATATTTGTTCAATAATTCCCCTATCCTCCAAACCAGGGGGCATGCAGCGTTTCCCGCGATCTTAGTCTCTACAGTTGGCACAGCCATTGCAAAATTGGGATCCTGATTGGCGTAAAACACCCCTCAGGGGAATTAATCAACATTTATATGGAGAAAATTAGATGAAGAAACGTTTTGGGTCCAAAATTTTAGCAGGCTTTGCCGCAATTGCCCTTATTTTTACCTTTACCTCCCAGGTTCATGCCAGAACCTGGAAAATGTCCTTTGGTGATGCTGCCGGCGGAACCCAGTGGGAAACCGGTAAAAAGTTTGCAGAGATTCTGGAAAAAAAAGCCAATGGTAAAGTGAAATTCGGCTATTTTCCCAATGGTCAACTGGGCAGCGAGCAGGATACTGTAAATGACTGTTCAATGGGTACCCTGGATTTTAGCGTCCTTGCCGTTAACAATTTAACTCCCTTTTCCCCCACAGTCGGCGTATTGACCCTTCCCTATGTTATCCAGGGTCTTGATGATGCCGTTAAACTGACTCAGGGTGACTTAGGTAAAGAACTTGCTGAAAATACTCTCAGAGATGCCGGTGTCAGAATCGTTGCCTGGACCTATTCCGGTTTCCGCGTACTTACCAACTCCAAACGTCCCGTTAAAACCGTTGAAGACCTCAAAGGCCTGGTTGTCCGGGTTCCCAAAAACGCTATCATGATTGATTCCTATAAAGCCTGGGGCATCAACCCCACTCCCATGGCATGGTCTGAAACCTTTACCGCTCTCCAGCAGAAGGTTGTTGACGGACAGGACAACCCCTTTATCACAGTCAATGCCATGAAATTCTATGAAATCCAGAAATATGTCACCACCCTCCGTTACCTGTTCTCCCTTGAGCCCATCATCATGTCTGAAGAGTTATTCCAGAAACAGAGCCCTGAGATGCAGAAGATGATCCTGGACGCCGGTAACGAAGCCACTGCCTACTCCAAACAATGGCTGATCGATACCGAAGACTCCATCAAAAAATCCCTGGTTGAAAAAGGGATGATCATTAATGAAGCTGCTGACGGTGAAAAAGTATGGATCGAAAAAGCCACAAAAGCCGTATGGCCTAAATACTATGACAGCATCGGCGGAAAAGACAAACTTGAAAACGCCTTGAAAATCCTGGGCAGAAGCCTCTAAGCACCAGCTGTTTATAAGAAGAATCCATTATACCTGCAGGGGAGAAATCCCCTGCAGGTATCTGGTCATCAGCACCATATTTAATAGGGAAGCACATGAATATTAAACAGATCCTTTTCAAAGTGGTGGATAATTTTGAAAGTTATGCCTGTCAGTTTCTACTGGCATTCTTTGTTGTCCTGCTATTTTTACAGATTCTTTTGCGTGAGTTTTTTCAGTATTCCCTTTCCTGGGGAGAGGAACTGGCCACCTACCTTTTTGTCTGGTTTGTTTTTTTAGGGGCCAGTTATGCCTGCCGCCTGGGCGCACATAATAGGGTGACCTTCCAGTTTAAGATGCTGCCCAAAAAGGTCAGTATGGCCATTGAGGCATTTTCAGACCTGATCTGGGTAGGATTCAATATCTACTTTATTTATCTGAGTTATCAATTTGTATTTGTAAAGATGAATCTGTTCTGGAAATCCCAGACCATGGGAATTCCGATGAAATATTTTTATATGATCCTTCCCTTTTCCTTTGCTCTGATGGCTGCCCGTGTGATCCAGATCAACTATATGCGGTTTATCAGAGGTGAAGAGATAAAAGATCCCGATGCCATTGATATGGATGAGATCGAAGCGAGTATGAAAACAGAGAATGCCCTAGTGGAGAATGATAATGGGACGATGAAAAAGCAGGAGAAAAAGTAAATGGAAACATCCATTGTTTTTGTTTTATTTGGTACGTTTATCGGTCTGCTGCTCATCGGTGCTCCCATATCGATTTCCCTGGGTGTTTCCGCTGTTGTGGCTTTCTTAACCCTTGGCGACAATCCCATTAAACTGGTTCAAATTGCCTTCACCTCTGTGGGGTCTTTTCCGCTTATGGCACTACCGGCTTTCATACTGGCAGGCTCTCTTATGGAGGCGGCTGGTGTTTCCAAGCGATTGGTAAACCTGGCAGAATCCTTTGCCGGCCCCATGACCGGCGGAATTTCCTGTGCAACAGTCATTGCCTGTATGTTTTTTGGCGCCATTTCAGGCTCGGGTCCTGCCACCACGGCTGCCGTGGGTATGCTTATGATCCCGGCCATGATGAACCGCGGGTACGATAAAGGTTACGCATCGGCGATTACCGCCTCATCAGGCGGATTGGGCGTGGTGATTCCGCCTTCCATTCCCATGGTGATCTTTGGCATTTCCGGTATGAGTATTATGCCGCCGCCTGAAGCCGTAGCCAAATTCGGTAGCTTTCAGACTGTTTCCATTCCCAAGTTGTTTGTGGCAGGTTTTTTACCCGGACTGGTGATTTCCATCAGCCTGATGATCATGAACTATTTTCTGTGTAAAAAACACGGATATAAAGGCCTCACAGACCGCTGGTCCGGTTCAAAAATTCTCCACGCATTTACCAGCGGATTCTGGGCCATTCTGGCACCCATCGTTATTCTGGGTGGTATTTATACCGGATTGTTTACTCCGACCGAATCGGCCATTGTGGCCATTTTCTATACCCTGTTTGTGGGATTTTTCATTCACAGAGAACTCAAATTCAAAGCCATAATGAAAGCCCTGGAAACCACTACCTGGCTGACCGGTCGTGTTTTATTGATCCTGTTTACGGCCACTGTGTTCGGCCGTCTGCTTGTGGAAAACCAGATTCCGGCCATCGTTGCCAAGGCCATGCTGGAAATCACCACCAATCCTTATCTGATCTGGGCCATGATCATCTTCTTTCTGCTCTTTGTAGGCATGTTCATGGAGACATTGGCCACCATCATGATATTGACTCCGGTACTGCTGCCGGTAATGTACAATTTAGGTATTGATCCCATTCATTTTGGTATTGTCCTAGTTTGCTGCTGTGAGATCGGATTCCAGACGCCGCCATTGGGTGAGAATCTTTTTATTGCCTCGGGCATCGCCAATGTGAGTATTGAAGAAATTTCGATCAAGGCCATTCCCTTTTCAATTGTGGCCATGATTGCGGTATTTATTATTGCCTATATTCCGCAGATATCTCTCTGGTTGCCACGCGTACTTGGGTATTAAAGCGATATAACCCTTTAACGTTTAACAGCCCCCGGCGGAGTTTCCGCCGGGGGCTGTTGTATTTCAGCCTGTCCTCTTTACCCCGAAAATATTAAGGTGCGGAAAAATACTTTAATGCACCGTTATGCAATTTTGAACCGGCAAGGTCCATTTCCCTGATAATCGGTTTTTTCAGGGTCAATGCGGGATGAGCATTGGAAAATCTTTTACGGTTTTTGTAGATGGTGTCAAGAATCTTATATGCTGTTTCTTCATCAAGGTCTTGTGAGGTGACAAGAAGGGTCTGAGTTGCAAATGTTACAATGTCAAGTGTCTGGGATGGATAGGTGTTGGCCGGAATGACGGATTTTTTAAATGCGGGATGGTGGGTAACCAGGTTTTCAATATCCTTATCATCCATGTGAGCTGTTTTGGCCTTACAGAGGCTGAACAACTGCTGTAATGAGGGATCCGGATGCACCCCGATATGTATCATCGCATCTATAGTGCCGTGGCAAAAGGCCATGGCGTCCTGTGCCTGGGAATCTGAAATTTCCGCCACCATGCTAAAATGATTTTTTGACCAGCGTTTGGCCGTCAATAGGGTTTCAAATACGAGGCGCTGGGCAGATAACGGGGCCCCGAAATTTACCCGTTTGCCTTTGAGGTTGTCGAGTTGTGTGATACCTTGGTTCCCCCCCACAACAAGGGTGAATGGCAGGTCATATAAAGGGGTAAGAATGCTCAGGTTTTGATAGTTGATATCCAGAAATTCGAAATTTCCGGTTTTGTTGACTGCATCAAACAGCATTCTTGAGTCGATCAATGCGATGTCCAGGGATCCCTGCAGCAGATTGGTCAGATTATGAATATCCCCGGATGCTGCTATTGCCTTACCGTTCATACCCGGGATCTGTTTATTGATAACCCTTTCAATCAAACGGCCTGTAAAATGGGAAAATGTGTCAGGCGCTGATGTCCCGATTAAAATATCATAGGCATGAACCGGCAGGGAACAAAACCCCACATAGATGATCATAAAAAATGCTGACCCAACCCATTTTTTCATTTTATAATAGATCATGACATATCCCCATTTGTTTTAGGACCGCAACTTATTTCATCTGCTGTCCATTGTTTGGTAATGCCTGTCCCTGTATTGATAGTTGGTATTTCATTCCTCCATGGGTGGCCTGGGCTCGACTCTTCGCTCCTCTACTGAGCTGATAGGTCGTTTGCTTTCATTTTCAAGATACTCGATTGTCTGCTGGACCATCTGAGGGGTTATATAATGATTTGCAGCATAGGTAAATGCTGTCCCTCTTGTTCCGGGGCTATAAAAGATCATGTCTCTTTCAAGCATTCTTCCTTCCATATTCCACCTCCTAAAAATAAAAAGGAACAGGCAAGATAATTGCCTATAGGTTTCTCCAATTAATCATTCGGAAAGAGCGGGACTGTGAAAGTATCATTCAAAACAGGTTCTATGAACATCTTGAAAGCGGGGCTGGCGGATCCGGTCGTTTCCGGAGCAACACCCAATGGAGCAATATCCAATATTAGTGAGAGTTAACCTATTTTCATCATACAATTATATACATAATTGTCAAGAAGCCTTAAAAATTCAAACTCAAATATGGGTGGGCATGATTGCGGTATTTATTATTGCCTATATCCTCCGGGTGTTTTTCTGAACTCCAGGGGGGACTCCTTAACGTTTCATGCGACAGCCCCCCGGCCGTGTTTAGGCCGTGGGCTGTCGCATTTCAGACTATCTTTTTTTTAAAGTTAATCCTTCTTTCTATATGCAATAATCAAACAGTATGAAAACCCGCCCCAAAGAATTGCCATGCTGATGAATGCCATTATTATAGCGCCTGTACTCATCATTATTCCTCCCATTCTGTTATTTGTTTATCTGTAATTGACTTATCGTAGATTGTATTCTCAAAATCCGATGACCCTTTTTTCCTGGCAAACACCAGGGCCGCAATAATAATCAATGCCATGGTTCCAAGGCCATATACACTCAGTGCGATAATGGGATACCCCTCATAGGGATGTGAAAATTCATTGACGACTTTTAATATCAACATGACCGCAAGGATAACGCAGGTGCCCTTGATGCAATAATTCCACCAGATGCCGATGGAAAAATCCGATCTGATATTGGCATATTTTCTGATGCTGTCCGTATTAAAGAACCAGCCTAAGATGAGAAGTTCTGCAAAGCCTGCCAGCACGATTCCATACTGATTGGTGGCATAATCGACAATATCCAGAATGTATAAGCCTCCCTTTGTTGCAATCAGAAAAGACAGCAATCCTGAAACAATTGTAAACCGGTTTAAAGCCTGAACTCGGGTTAAATCGAACTTATCGGATATGGATGAGACCACTGCCTCAATGATGGACATCGAGGAAGAGAATCCTGCAAAAATGAGTGATGAGAAAAATACGACTCCGATGATATTATTCATTCCGGGCAAGGCAGAGATGGCCTTTGGAAAAACGATAAAGGCCAGACCGACACCTTGAGACGAGACCTCAGCCACACTGACGCCTTGGGCTTGTGCCATATACCCCAAAATGCTGAAGACACCGATACCGGCAATCAGACTGAAACTGCAATTACCAAGGCCGGTCATAAAGGCATTATTGATGATATCTGATTTTTTAGGCAGGTAACTGGCATAGGCATACATGATGGCAAAACAGACACTTAAGGAAAAGAAGATCTGTCCGTATGCGGCCAGCCAGACTTCCGGACTTGCCAATTTACTAAAATCAGGAGCGAAAAAGTAATCCAGGCCGTCCAATGCGCCTGGAAGGGTAACTCCCCGGATGACAATCACCAGAATGGAGAGCACCAGCAGCGGCATAAATATCTTGTTTGCCTTTTCAATACCGCCTTTGATCCCCATTCTCAGGATGGAATAATTGGCGATCCAGACTATGAGCAAAGGGATGACCACTTTAAAATTCAGTCCGCCCAGACTCATAGGAGAATCTGTTAACTGAAGGTACTGGCCAAATAAAAAGGCCTTGGGATCATCTCCCCAGGCTCCGGTAAAGGCAAATCCTACATAACTGAGTGACCAGGCAATAACAACCACGTAATAGGTGGTGATTGAAAACGCAATAAACGCCTGAAACCATCCGATAGCTTCGTACTTTCTGTTGAGTTTGGCAAATACGCCCGGTGCAGAGGATCGGATTTTGTGTCCCATGGAAAATTCAAGTATCAGGATCGGTATTCCGGCTGTAAGTAATGCAATCAGGTACGGAATCAGAAACGCGCCTCCTCCGTTGCTTGCCGCGGTATACGGGAATCTCCAGATATTTCCCAGACCAACAGCTGATCCGATTGCCGCAAGGATAAATCCCATGCGAGATCCCCATTCTCCCCTGTTATTGTTCGTGCTGCTCATACCCCCCCCTTTGAAAAAGATTAAACATCACTGGCGATTTTCTGCCGACGAATTATCAAATTTTATATTCGACAAAATCGGAAGTTAGACGAATTAAGTTGTAATGTCAAATGGATTGACGAGTTATTGTTGAATGAATTTAAATACTTAGCCGAATTTAATTCGGTTTTGCGAAAATAACATTGTTCGATTCCTAAGGGGGACACCGCATTCAGCATGACCAGCACTGCGATTTCCTGGTTCAGCAACCATACACTGAAAATGGATTAACAATGGGTATATTGGGAAGTTAACTTTGGAAAATATTTTAACTGCAGGGGGTGTAAACCGTGTTTTCTAAATATTACAATAGGTTGTGTTGTTGCTTGTTGTTTTTATGTCAATGCAAAGGTTTAAGTATTTAATCAACATAGCCCCAAAGTTATCACTTTTTTGAGATTGACATTTAAAAAATCTCATAATATGTTGCTACCCCAATAGCAACATGCAGGGAGGCGTATATGGCACGTACATAAACATACTTTGGGTTCTGTCCTTTTGAACATGGTGTCTGCTGTTATGCTTTTCTTTAAGCCGACCTTAGCTAAGGAATCGTTACAAAATAACTTGATCTAAATTGTTTCCAAAACCCCTTAAATGGGTATTTTTACAAAAGACCCCAACTGGGTATTTTGAAAACAAAAGATCAAGTAATTTTGGAGCCGATCCTAACCTGTGAAAAAAGATAACCTGCGAAAAATTAAAACCACCAAATTTGTTGCCTGCATTAACTTTTTTTAAATCATAGGAGGAAGTATGGAAGCTCAAACGATTGAATATGGGGCCCTGGCATTAGTACCCGCAATAGTGGCCATTGTCCTTGCTGTCTGGAAAAGGCAGGTGATTGTATCGCTCCTGCTGGGTGTCTGGATCGGTGCAACCATTATCAATGGATTCAATCCACTTAAGGGTATTTTAGAAACATTCTCTACATTTATTGTGAAAAAGTCTCTGGCTGATCCCTGGAACATCGGAATCATTGTCTTTTGCCTAGCCATAGGCGGTATGATCGGGGTGATCGGAAAAATGGGGGGAACCGCTGCCATTGCAAATGCCCTTGCAAAAAAGGCAACGGATGTCAGGTCGACTCAACTTTCCACAGCACTTATGGGTGCTTCCATATTTTTTGATGACTATGCAAATTCGATGATCGTTGGCAATACCATGAGGCCGATTACAGACAGCCATAATATTTCAAGGGAGAAACTGGCCTATATCGTGGATTCAACTGCCGCGCCGATCTCTTCCATGGCACCCCTTTCCACCTGGATCGCCATGGAACTGGGTCTGATTGCATCAGGATTGAAATCCATTAATGTTGAAGCCAATGCAATGGTGGTTTTTGCACAATCAATCCCCTTTCGGTTCTACTCGCTTTTTGCCCTGGCCCTGGTGTTTATTCTGATCTGGCAGAAAAAGGATTACGGCAAAATGCTCAAAGCTGAAATCAGGGCCAGAAAAACAGGCCAGGTTTATGCAGAGGGGTCAAATCCTTTGGTTGCTGAAGATAAAGATCTTCTACCGGATGAGGGAACTAAAGGATCCATCTGGGATGCGGGACTACCTATCCTCCTGTTTCTTTTTATTACCATTTTCGGACTCTGGTACAGCGGATACGGACCTGAAAAAAGCATCCGGGATTGCTTTGGCGATGCCGATGCCTCCATCGTTTTGACCTGGGCGGCATTTATCAGCTCCATTGCAGCCATTATCAAGGGATTGATCGATAAAAAATTCTCCTTAAAAACATCTGTGGAAGCATGGGTGGCCGGGGCCAAGACAATGATGGTCGCCATTATCATCCTCACGCTTGCCTTTGCACTGAAAGCGGTTATTACCGACATGGGGCTTGCAACGTGGCTTGTTGAGGTTACACAGGACGCCCTGTCAGGAACGGTTCTTCCAATAATTACCTTTCTGATTGCAGTGGTCATTGCCTTTGCCACCGGCACCTCATGGGGAACCAACTCAATTCTGATGCCCATTGTTATCCCAATCGCAGCGGCGATTTCCAATGTGGGTACTGAAGTTACCCCCTTAGTCGTCAGCACCATTGGTGCAGTACTCACAGGTGCGGTTTTCGGTGATCATTGCTCACCTATTTCCGATACTACGATTTTATCCTCAATGGCTTCGGGATCAGACCATATTGACCATGTCCGGACTCAGATGCCTTACGCCATAACTGCCGGTGGTTTTGCCATCGTCCTTGGGTTTATTCCTTCCAGTCTGGGGGTGCCGGTGTGGGTTTGTCTGGCAGTGGGAATAATCGGCCTGATTTTCTTTGTTAAAGTTTTCGGTAGAGAGATTGATGACAAGGGGAATATCATCAATGAATCCGTTTCAACAAAGGGAATGGTAACGGAGAAATAAACAGTTATAAACTTGCTAATAACTTTTATATGAGGAGAGAGAATATGAGTACCATTATGGACATCGTAAATGCACGCGATCCCTATGAAAAAGAGTTTCACCAGGCGGTTACCGAGGTTGCGGAATCTGTAAAACCGGTTCTTGACAAAAATCCGGACTACCGGCATTCAGGAATCATGGAGCGAATTGCTGAACCCGAACGGATGCTTCAGTTCAGGGTGCCCTGGGTGGATGATCAGGGCAGGGTGCGGGTCAACCGGGGATTTCGGATTGAGATGAACTCGGCCATCGGTCCTTACAAAGGCGGGTTGCGTTTCCACCCGTCTGTGAACCTTTCCATTTTAAAATTCCTGGCATTTGAACAGGTATTTAAAAATGCCCTGACCACTCTGCCCATCGGTGGCGGTAAGGGCGGATCTGATTTCGATCCAAAAGGGAAATCCGATATGGAGGTCATGCGGTTCTGTCAGAGTTTCATGTCTGAATTATACCGCCACATTGGCCCGAATACCGATGTCCCGGCAGGGGATATCGGAGTTGGCGGCAGGGAGATCGGCTACTTGTTCGGTATGTATAAAAAACTGAAGAATGAATTTACAGGCATACTCACGGGCAAGAGTCTGAACTGGGGAGGCAGCCTTATTCGCCCAGAAGCCACGGGATACGGGGCTGTTTTCTTTGCCGATGAAATGCTGGCCACCCGTAATGAGAGCATACGGAATAAGATCTGCCTGGTCTCCGGCTCGGGTAATGTGGCCCAGTACACCACGGAAAAGATCAACCAACTGGGAGGCAAGGTGGTAACCCTGTCAGATTCCTCGGGCTATATCTATGACGAAACAGGAATTGACGAAGCCAAACTCCAGTATGTCATGTACCTGAAAAACGTTAAACGGGACCGGATCAAGGCCTATGCCGAGAAATATCCTGAAGCGGTTTATACGGAACTTTCTGGTTCTTCGGACCACAACCCTATATGGGACCACAAGGCCGATTGTGCCTTTCCCTCGGCCACTCAGAACGAAATCAATGAAAAAGATGCCGGCAACCTTGTCAGCAACGGGGTCTACGTTATCAGTGAAGGCGCCAATATGCCGACAACACCTGAGGGAATTGAGATCTTTTTGGATAAAAAACTTCTCTATGCCCCGGGCAAGGCTGCCAATGCCGGCGGCGTAGCCGTTTCCGGCCTTGAAATGTCTCAGAACTCCATGCGGATCAAATGGTCCAGACAGGAGGTAGAAGCCAAGCTCAAAGGGATCATGCAAAGCATCCACGGCGCATGCCTTTCAGCTTCCGAGGAGTACGGCACGCCTGGCAACTATGTCAACGGTGCCAATATCGCAGGATTCGTCAAAGTGGCAGATGCCATGATAGACCAGGGGATTGTGTAAATAAACCCACCGGACACGGGCACAATCTTTTGTGCCCGTGTCACCCGGGGTCAAAAAAACTCAGGCTCATAACCGATCAGGACATTTTAAAGAATTCCCGGGCAAGATCAAAGGCCCGGCCATGAATGAGTGCAAGCTTGTCAATATTCAGACCCAGATTTTTGGCAACCTGCTCTGATTCTTTCCATCGGGCCT
>PIVQ01000882.1 GCA_003354055.1 Desulfobacteraceae bacterium
TTAAAATATTACTCACATTTTACTTCACCAATTCGTAGAATAGTAGATATTATGATACATTTACAAGTAAAAGAAGTATTAACTAATAAAGATAGTAAAATATTAAAGAAATTAAAAGTAGATATTGAAAAAGTTAATATTCAACAAAAAAAAGACAAGAAAATGTATAGAGAGTTGGAAAAAATCAATATTATTAATAACAAATTAAGAAATGACGAATATGAAAGTTATATTGTTGATATAAAATCCAATAAAATTAGTATTTTTATTCCAGAGTTAAAGCATTTATATAGAAAGCAATTATTCAATAATAAATTATTATCAATGTTAAAACAAGAAGTAACAGATGATAAGATTATAATTAGAAATATAAATAATAACTCAAAAGTAGAGTTTAATAAATATCAAAAATTAAATGTAAAATTAAGCAAGAATATTAATGAATTGGATGTAATACTTGATGAAAAAATGATGAATATATTTTAATCGGTATTTTAAACTCTTATATTATATTTTTTTAATTTGTTATCTATTTAATAATTTAAAAAATAATTTAAAATTTATTTTATATACAAACATATTATATATTTTATTTAAAATGACAAACGAAACTCCAAAAGAACCAATTGATCACTTAAATAATATCATTCCAGTTTGTTTTACATTACAAACATCAAACATTAGTAACTTATCTTATTCTGAATTATATGATAAACTAATGAATAATTATAAAGTAAGAGGTAAAAAAGGTCTTGTTTGTTTTGAATTATATAATGCTAACTTAACAATGATTAAACCACACGTAGACTATGAAGAATATATAAGATACGAAAACCATTCAACCGCATTAGATGAAGAAATTGAATATGTTTTACTTGACAATTTATCTACTATATTTGATTGTTCGGCGAGTGATTGGGCTATTAGTAAAGATTGTAGACCAGTAGAACATTCATTAGAAGGTGATAAGAAAAAAGTAAAATGTGTGAAAGTATCATTTCATTTTGTTATGTGGAATAAAAAAGTCAAAATATCTTTATTAAGACAATTTATTTCTGAACAAATGTATAAGTTTGAACAAGCACATTTACAAAAAGGATTAGATACTTCAATTTATAGAGATGGATTTAATAAATTTCGTTGTCCAATGACTAAAAAATCCCGAGATGATGAACATTCATTATTAACACCTATTAATTTTAAAAGAAAAGAAGACTTTCATAAACATCTTGTTACAAATATATCAGAATGTGAAGAGATTGAATTAATTGTAACAAATGAAATTGATAATAAAAGAGAAAAAGTTGGACAAGATTTTGTAAATAAGACAGAAGGAACAATTGAAGAAATCAATGCTATTATTGCTAATTATAATACAAAATCTGAAAAACAAGGTGATGGAGACTATGAAGGATGTATGTTTTATGATTTAGAAGATTATCATTGTGGAAAAGAACATAACAACAATAATAATTATTTAATTCATAATAAACATAATAATACCTTAAAAATCAAATGCCATAGTAAAAGATGCGAAGACTTTGAAAAGGTTGTTTATAAGCCAAAAGCACCAACATTAAACTTTGAAGTAGAATATTTAAATAATATCCCAATTGATAAAGATTCTAAAAGTAATTACTATGCTGTAAGACAATACTTTGAAAACTTTATTATATTTATTAGAGATACTAACTCATTTTATAGATTAGATTATGTTTGGGATAATAAATATAAAGTTTATGAAAGAGATTTAAAACCAATTAAAATTGAGGGATATCAAAAAGATTTATATTACATGGAAAGAGATGAAAATGCTAAAGAAAATAAGAAAAACTTTATTAATGATTATTTAAAAGATAGTAAGAAAAATGCATATTACAATATTCAATTCTTACCTCATTCTGCAGATGCTAAAAATACAGAAACTGGTCATTATAATCTTTTTAAAGGTTTTAATTATAATCGTGTATTAAACTTCTTTGAAAAAGAAAATATTCCAGAAGAAAAATGTGAAGATTTACAATTCTTATTAAATCATATACTTAAAAATATATGCGATAATGATGATAACGCATATGATTATTTTATGCAATATTTCGCAGATATTATTCAAAATCCAGCAAAAGTTAATCAAATCATATTAATATTTTACTCAAAAATTAACGGAACTGGTAAATCTGGATTAACCAAGTTTTTAGCAAGTGTTCTCGGTATTGATTTAACATTTTTTGGTTCATTAAATCAAATTATTGAAACACATACACATGCTCATGTTGGTAAATTATTAAATATAATTGAAGAGGTTGATAAAAATATCACAAGAAAGTTTAAAAATGTTATTAAAGATATTTCACAACGAGAAGTTGCTATTTATAATGAAAAAAATAAACCACAATGTAGGATGAAAACATTTGTCAATTATATTATGACTACCAATTTCCATGATGGTGTTTATTTTGATTCAGAAGATAGACGTAATGTCGTTTATAATTTTCTTAAAATTCACGATATGAATTATGTTAATAAATTAATTGCAATTCTTGAAGATAAACATGTTATTTATTTATTCGGTCAATATTTAAAAGAATATTTAGTAACAATGAAAAAAGGAAGTGAATGGATTAAAAACAGACCATTAAATGAACATTATTATAATATGAGATGCGAAGATTCAACTGATGCTTTCTTAAAAGATTTTGTTAAATTAGAATGTATTGAAGTTGATGAATTATCAAACAAAGAATATAATACAATGGATGAAACAATTACATATAAAGATGGAACAGAAAAAGAAATAGAATATATTTATATTAAGAAA
>PIVQ01000163.1 GCA_003354055.1 Desulfobacteraceae bacterium
CTTAATGCGTTTGCCGCCTGCGACTCTGTGTTAATTCCCCTTCAAAGTGAATTTTTTGCCCTGGAAGGTCTGGGGCAGCTGCTGGATACCATAAAACGTGTAAAACATTCCTTTAATCCGGGACTGACAATCAAAGGTATTTTATTGACCATGTTTGATCGAAGGACAAATCTGTCCCAGAATGTGGTGGATGATGCCAGACAATATTTTAAAGATCTGGTGTTTAAAACAAAAATACCGCGGAATATAAAACTTGCCGAGGCCCCCAGTTACGGTCTGCCGGTGATGATGTATGATAAACAGTCTTTAGGATCAAAGAGTTATGTGGCCTTTGCCAGGGAATTGCTAAAACGATGATGAAAAAGAAAAAGAAAAACACCGGTCTCGGCCGGGGAATCTCTGCTCTCATTCCGGATTTTGATCTGAATAAGCCTGAAGCCAGTTCTGATTTTTTCTTTTGCGCGGTGGGGGATATCAGTCCCAACCGGTATCAGCCCAGAACACGATTCAGCGAAGAAGAGCTTGACCGCCTCAAAACCTCTATTGCCCAGCAGGGTGTGCTTCAACCCCTTCTGGTCCGTAACATAGGCGGAGCTCATGAACTGATTGCAGGAGAGCGGCGCCTGAGAGCTGCTAAAGCAGCAGGCTTAGCCCAGGTACCGGTGATCGTACTCGATCTTACGGACGAGCAGGTGCTTGAAGTCTCCATCATTGAGAACATCCAGAGGGAAAATCTCAATGTGCTGGAAGAGGCTGAGGCCTATTTTAGGCTTATTGATGAATTCGGATATACCCAGGAAAAGGTGGCCCAGAAAATCGGCAAAAACCGGTCCACCATTGCCAACCTTTTGCGGTTGCGCAGTCTGCCCCAGGAGATCAAGGATAGCCTGATTGATGAAAAGATAAGCATGGGGCATGCAAGAGCCTTACTTGGCGGCGGATCCGTGGAAAATCAACTCTATCTGTTTAAGCAGGTGCTGGACCGGGGCCTGTCGGTCAGGGACACTGAGCGTCTTGTCAACCAGGCGAAACAGCAGCCTAAAAAGCTGGCTCTAAAAATGTCTGCAGACGAACGACAGTTTCTTGATCAGACCTCTTCTGCGCTTTCAAGCCGGATCAACAGCCAAGTCGCCATCAAAAAGACCGGTGACAAGGGCAGGATAGAGATTAAATTTAAATCAAGTTCTGAATTCAATCGTCTTGTGGAGCTCTTAAGCAGTCTTTCATGAAAATTACCATAGCTAAAACTGCCGGCTTCTGCATGGGGGTTCGGCGTGCGGTTGATATGGTCTTGGATGCCTCAAATCTGGCTGACGAACCCATCTTTACATACGGGCCTTTGATCCACAATCCCCAGGTTCTGGAGATGCTGGAAAGCAAAGATATTTTTCGAATCGATACCATTCCTGAAAAAGGAGAGGGTATTGTATTGATCCGTGCCCACGGGGTGCCGCCTGAAGATGAGCAAGCCCTTGCAAAGGCCGGTTTTACCGTAATCAATGCCACCTGTCCCAGGGTTGTCCGTGTCCAGATTATAATCAATAAATTTGCCAAAAAAGGGCATGCCACCATCATTATCGGAGATAAAAAACATCCCGAAGTGGTAGGACTTTTAGGGTATTCCCGGGGCCACGGGCATACTGTTACCAGTATGGAACAACTGGCTGATCTACCGCAGTTTGGAAATGCCGTGGTCGTGGCCCAGACCACACAAAATACGGAGTTTTACCAGGAAATAAAAGACTGGTGTGCTGCCCATGCCCCCCATTATGAGATCTTTGATACTATTTGCGGGTCTACGGAGAAACGGCAGAATGAGGTCAGGGAACTGGCTAAATCCCATGATGCCGTAATCGTTGTGGGCGGCAAACAGAGCGGAAACACCCGCCGTCTGGCCCAGGTCGCACAGGAAACCGGTACGACGGCCACCCATATTGAAGATGCTGACGACATAGACTATAAAGCCCTGTCGTCAACCGGTGCCATTGCCATCACTGCCGGCGCATCAACCCCAAACTGGATTATCAAGGATACCTGTCTCAAGGTAGACCGGAATCTGATACGAAGGCGCCCTGTAATGGCTAAATTAACCGGGGTGCTGGATTTCTTGTTGAAAACAAACCTTCTGCTGGCAGCAGGCGCCGCCAGTCTGACTTACGGTGCTGCCATGATTCAGGGCGGGAGCCAGACTTATGTGTACGCTGCCATTGCCATGCTCTATGTATTATCCATGCATATAATGAACAATATGATGACCATTAAATCCGATACCTATAATAAGCCTGACAGAGCCTTATTCTATAAACGTTACGGGGCATACCTGAAGGTGCTGGCCTTTATTTCAGGCGGTGCAGGTCTTTATCTGGCCTTTACCCGTGGATGGATTTATTTTGGGGTGCTTGCCGCTATGACGCTTCTGGGGCTTTCCTATAATATGGATATTATTCCCGCCTTTTTAAGCGGGCGGCGGATACACAGGATAAAAGATGTGCCGGGGTCCAAAACCGTTCTTATTGCCATGGCTTGGGGAATCGTGACCAGTTTGCTGCCTGCTGTGGCCGGCGGGAGACCGTGGGTGTTGGCCGGGGCTGCATTTGTTTTTGCCACAGGACTGGTCTTTGCCAGGACCGCCTTTGTGGATATCCTGGCGATCCAGGGGGACAGAATTGTCGGAAAGGAAACCCTGCCCATACTTCTGGGTGAGCAGAAAAGTATGAAGGTAATCCGGTACGTGTTAGGGGGAACCGCTGTGATTTCTCTGTGCGCGTTTTTACTTGGTTCTGAAGGAAATATGGGGGGCGTGCTTGCGTTGGTCCCCCTTTTTATGCTTTTATTAATCAAATTGTACAAAGAGGACAGCTTTTTATCCGGCAGTCCATATGAATTTATGTTTGAGTCTTCGTTTTTACTGGCTGGTTTGGCAGCCGCCATGACCTAACCGAATCCTTTGGAGGTGCCATGACAAGCGGGCCGAAGAAAAAGATCAGTATCCCTTTGATCGGGGCTCTGGCCGTAAAAAATCAACTGGTTACCAAATCTGAATTGGAAGCGGGTTGGGTCCAGTGCAAAGGAGCTGAAAATCCTGCTGAAGCGCTTAAGGCCTATTTCCTTTCCCAGGAACTCATCTCCAACAAAAATATCCAGCGGCTGGCACTTGCTGCCAAAGCCATTTCCATCCGTCAAAAGGAGTATAAATTCGGTGCCATTGCCCTGGCCAAGGGGTTTATCAACAAAAGTGTACTGGACCTGGCTTTGGAAGATCAGGAACAGGATATTAAAAGCCGTCAAAAACCCAGATTGATCGGCGATATGATGGTGGAGGCAGGGCTTCTCACCGTAAGGCAAAGGGATTATATTCTCAAACTTCAAAATAGGGTAAGTAAAGCATCTGCACCGGAATCCGCCGACACCAAGGATGCCGGAAAAGCCACCAAAACTGATGCAGCCAAAGAAAGCCGTAAGAAGGTCGATAAAGAGGAAGAAGTCACCCTGCTTGAGCCTGAAATCATTGTGGGTGGTGTTAAACTCCAGGTGTCCAGCGATTTCATGGCTGCCTTTTTATCAAAAACCGATGAATTTGATGAAGATATTATGGCCACTGATATCAAAGAGGATCTGTTTGAAAAGGGCATTGTTTCAGGGCTTATGCCAGATGACATGATTGACGGGTTTATCAAGTCCTCAGGGTTTAAAACCCAGTCGTTCAGGATTGCCAAAGGTATCCGCCCCATCCAGGGGCTGGATGCAAAAGTCGAATTCTTTTTTAATACCGATTATCTTAAAGCCGGCGGTATGGATGAAGAAGGCAATATTGACTTTAAAGAGCGGGGAGAAATTCCCCTGGTTGAAAAGGGGACGGTCCTGGCGGAAAAAACTCCGCGGGTAGAGGCCCGGTGGGGACAGAATATTTACGGGGATGAAGTCGCCACTGAAAAAGGGGAGGACGTGGCTCTGAGGTTCGGTAAGGGTACTGTTCTGTCCGAAGACGGGTTGAAACTCCTTGCCAATGTGAGGGGGTATCCCAAGTATTCCCTGGCCGGTATGATCTTTGTCCATGAGGCGTATGTAACGAGTGGAGATGTGGATTTTGAAACCGGACATATTGATTTTGACGGCAATGTCAATGTTAAGGGATGCATCAAGTCAGGATTCAACGTTAAGGGAAATGATGTTACAACCGTTGAATTGGACGGCGGGAGTGTTGAGGCTGACGGTGACCTGAAAGTTGCCGGCGGTATCAATGAAGGGAAAATCTATGCCAGAGGCAGTGTTTATGCCAAGTTTATTCACAACTCAGAGATCGTCTGTATGGGGGATGTCCATGTTCAAAAGGAGATTGTGGATTCAACAATAGAATCTTCCGGCTCCTGCATCATTGCCAATGGTAAACTGATTTCATCCAGGGTAACTGCCAAGATGGGACTCTCTGCCCGCAATATTGGAACGCAAATGGCCTCGCCCTCTACCATCAAAGTGGGCCATGACGCCTTTACTGAAAAAGAGCTTAAGAAAAATAAAGCCCGGGTGGCTAAAATCAAAGAGGAGATCATCGGCCGGAAAGATAAAAAAACAGGGGTCAAATCCCAGAACACAGAACTTCAGAAAGAAATTACCGAGCTTGCCCATGTTCAGGATCGATCCCAGTTGGAGCAGCGGGAGATTGAGCAAAAAATGGCTGACCCGGCTCACGCACGGGAAAAAGATCAGCTGAACACAACTCTTGCCCAGTTGAACGCCCGCATTGAAAAGGCAGAGAAAGACCTGGACCATTGTTTTGAAAAAAGTGAGGCCGTTGAAGGGACGATAAAGAAAATAGACAAAGAGATCGCTGAGATGGAATCCAAACGGGACAATTTGGTAGATGAGAGAAATAATCTGGTCAAATGGTCAAAGGATAATCCGGGCAAATCCCTGGTGGCTGTTGAAGGTGCGATTTTAAGCGGGAATGTCATCATCGGCAAACACAGCGAATATACAGTGGACGAGACGGTACGCCATGCCAGAATCTCGGAGATCCTGTTTAAGACAGGTAACGGAAACGGCGAACGCACTACCTATCAGATGAAAGTCGGCAACTTTTAATTCAAAAGCTGTTCTTCCGACTTTTCAGTCAGCTGGTTCAGCTTCTCATCCTTTTCCTGCCAGAGCCGGTTCAGCCAGGCGCAGAAATCATCCTTGAATTCAGTATCTCCGAAATAATCTCCCACGAGTTCCGGATCAATCGGTGTCACGTCAATATCCACAATTATTTCGTTTACACCGCCTGAGATAAAGTCCCAGAATGTAGGGGTTTTACCGGGATAAACAATGGTCACGTTAATAATTTTAGATAGATATTCTCCCATGGAACCCAGGACAAATGCAATACCACCGGCTTTAGGGGAGAGCAGATGGGTAAAGGGAGAATTCTGGCGACTGTGTTTTTCAGGAGTGAACCGGGTGCCCTCCACAAAATTCATCACGGAAACCGGATTGTGCTTGAATTTTTCACAGGCTAATTTTGTGCTTTCCAGGTCCTTGCCTGCCAGATGGGGGTTGGCAGATATAAATTTTTTCGAATACCGTTTCATAAAGGGGAAATCAAGCGCCCACCAGGCAAGGCCCAGAAACGGGACCCAGATCAATTCTTTTTTCAGGAAAAATTTAAGGAAGGGAACTTTCCGGTTCAACACCTTCTGGAGTACCAGTATATCCACCCAGGACTGGTGATTGGAGATCACCAGGTACCAGTCTCTTTTTTTTAACTGGTCCAAACCTCTTACATCCCATCGGATATCATTGAAGACCTTCGAGTTTAATCCGTTGATGCTGATCCAAAGCATGGCAATGCCGATGATAAGTTTATCTAAGACTACAGTGAAAAAACGGACCGGAATAAAAAATTTAATAAAAGATAGAAGAATAAGGGGGGTGGTAAGGGCAATGGTGTTAACAATATAGCAGATGAATGACAGTGCACCCTTGAGCGGGGAGGGAAGAAAATGCAACATGGCAGCCTTATCCTTTGGGGGCATTATAGCCGGTTATATACTTTTTAACGGTTCTTCTGTCCAGCCCGGTTGTCCGGGCCACTTTTTCATAGGTACCAAGGCGATCGTAGAGTAGCTTGCAATAGCCTGACACAAGGTCGGGAACCGCAATGGTCCGGCTCTCAATTCCCTGGCGCAGGGTCTGGGCCAGTCCCAGTTTTTCAGGGTCCCGGGTTGTCTTACCCGTATAGTCCCGGCGGAGAAGGACGGATCTTACGCATTGCTCCAACTCTCTTACATTACCTGGCCATTGATAATGTTTTCCAAGGTTCCGGTCAATAATTCTTTTCACTTTTTCGATGAGTTCAGGCGCATGGACCCCGGTCATCCGGTGGATGGTGAAGGAAAGGAGTTGGTCAAGTTCTTCAGGCGTCTCCTGGATACGGATATGCAGAGGTGGTACCTCTATAATATCAGAGCAGAGCCGGTAATAAAAATCATCCCTGAACACCTTTCCTCCCATGATATCATCTTTTGGCCGGTTGGTGGCCGCAATGACCCGGCCGTTGAACCGTGAGGCCTCGTGGGCGCCCACCGGGGTGAAGTGCCTTTCCTGAAGAACCCTGAGCAGTTTGATCTGCACATGGTTGGGGATTTCTCCGATTTCATCCAGCAGGATAGCACCGTAGGGACTGCACCGGTTAAATGCCCCCTGGTAGTTTTCCACGGCTCCCGTAAATGCACCCTTGGTGTGGCCGAATAACTCGGACTCCAAAAGGGTCTCAGGATATTGGGACAGGTTCAGGGAAGAAAATGCCCGGGTAAAGCTTTCCGCAAAACAGTGTGTCCGTGTATCAAAGGGAATAAATCCGCTTTGGCCGATGGCATTGGCTGCCGTACCCTTTCCGGTACCGGTTTCTCCAAGTAACAGAGTGGAAAAGTCCTCCATCCGGTTCCACAGGACTTTGTCGTAGAGTTCTATACTATGGGTAAATACATTGTACCAAAGGTGTTTTTTCAGGGTCCGCATACAGGGACTTGTTCCCACAAGGCTGTTGGAGATGAAATAAAAGGCCCGGCGAAGCTGAAACGACAGGGCAAAATAATGGTAAAAATTATCCGTATCAAACCCCTTCTCCTTCCACACCTGTTTTGCCTCTTCGGCAAAATTAACTTTCACAGGGGTATCACCCGCAATTATCTGGTCATTTATGTGCTGGTCAAGCCGGTCCCTGAATTTATGGAAAATATCAAAGAGATACACTACCCGGAGCAATTCCTTATCCTGCTCCCGATAGGCATTTATATTGCCCTTGTGTTCCTTTTCAAGCTTAGTCAGCCTTAGATCAATCTCCCGGTAACACATATCCTTGCTCTCCCTGCGGGATGCGGATGGGAAAAGTCCTGCAATACGCAGGTCCAGCCGTTCTCTTAATTTGGAAAAAGGATTTGCAAAGGCAGCATTATATACGGTTTTAAAAAAATGTCTTTCTTCTGTGGCCAGTTCCAAAGGGGGGGGGATTTTTGTCATGTGTCTCTTTTCTTCTAAATATTTTAGGCTGATGTGCAAATTTGTACATTGAATGTTCATAAAATGCAAGGATGTGCTGGCTTGACGGCGGTTTGGTTTTTAGGGCGCTTTGGATAAAACTCTATAATTTGGGGTGGTTGGGCTAAAAAGGCGGGGATCGGTCAAGCTGGCACACTACTTGATATATAAAATTGAGATTACTTTAGCCCCGGCTCTTTTTTCCGGAGGCATCAGACAAACTTCCAAAATGGAGACCTTTAATGATTACAAGAATACTGAGTTCAAGACTGCCTTTGATGATTTATACCCCTGTCAAAGTCTTTGATGTCAGATATTTTCATGCCATTTACCAGGCCGGATCCCTGCCGGTTTTTGATACGGAGTTTTTGAGTCGGGATGATATCCTTCAAAAATCCATTCTGCTTTCCAGGGAAAATGTACAATTCGGCCTTAGACTGGCCAATCATGACCATGACACAATTGCCGCACTGAAACGTGAAAATATTAAAAATCTGGATCTGCTGGTAGTGCCTCTGACGCAAGGGGACGAGCCTGCAGACCTGAAACAATTCGGTGACACAAAGATCATCCTTGAAATCCGGGAGATCCATCTGACCGATAGTATCAAAACCATTGATCCCCACGCCCTGATCATAAAGGGTAATGAGGCTGCAGGCCGGGTATCCAGGTATTCTTCCTTTATTCTTATGCAATGGTATTTGAAAAATTGCCCTCTGCCCCTGTTTGTACACGGCGGGGTGGGGCAATACACTGCAGCCGGTATGCTGGCCGCAGGTGTTTCAGGGTTTGTCATGGACAGTCAGGTACTTCTGGCAAAGGAAGCCCCTGTATCGGAAAATTTTAAAAAGCTTCTGGCCAATGTGGATGAAGGGGATTCTACCGAGATAAACTTTAAAGAACGCGACATCTACAGGGTCTTTGCAAAACTTGGCACTAAAATTGTTAAAGATCTGAAAGAAGAGGCGGTTGTCCTCTCTCAGGAACCTGACGGTGATATATATCCGGCCATTGCCGATAAGATGACGGCTCTTGACGATCCGGATGCGGCCTTTATCCAGTCCCTGTTTTATCTGGGCCAGGACGGTCTTTTTGCCAAGGAGTTTGCTAGGGAGTCTGATTCTCTGGCCGATATGATCGACCGGTTTTTTACCACTCTGGGCGTTAATCTGGATTGTGTGGACCAGCATGACCCTGTAAAAAAGGATTCTGCGTTTGCAAAAGACCAGAATACCACATATCCCTTAATCCAGGGACCCATGGCCAATATATCGGATAATACCGAATTTGCAGGGAAGGTTCTTGAGGCCGGCGCATTGCCTTTCTTTGCCGTTGGCAGTCTTCCTGAAAGCCTGGCCGATGCTATGCTCAAATCCGGCGCTGACAACCTGGCTAATTTTGGTGCAGGGCTTGTGGGAATTGAGGCCTTTAACCCCATGGTGCACAGACACTTAGAAATGGTTAAACAGTATAAGGTCCCCTATGCCCTGTTCGCAGGCGGAATTCCCTCCCAGGCGGTTGAACTGGAAAAAGCGGGAACAAAGACTTATCTCCACACTCCGTCAGTGTCCATGATGGAAAACGCCCTGGATAACGGCTGTCATCGTTTTATCTTTGAAGGCGGTGAAGCCGGCGGCCATGTGGGCTCGCTCACTTCCATGGTGCTCTGGGAAGCGGCCATTGCCAAATTGATCAACAACAAACGTGACCTGTCCGATCTTTTTCTGGTGTTTGCCGGCGGTATCACTACATCTTATTCTTCCCTTTTTATTTCAGGCATGACCTCTTTCCTGGCTGCCCAGGGTGCTAAAATCGGTCTTCAGGTGGGAACCGCCTATCTTTTTTCCAATGAAGTCGTAGATACCAATGCGGTACAGAAACAATACCAGGACATCATCATTGAACAGGATGAAACCGTTGTCATAGGCAAGACATTGGGCCTTGCCTCCAGAACTGCTCCCACACCCTTTGCCAAAATGATGAGTGACCATGAACTCAAAATGATTCGTGAAAAAATGCCTCTGGGTGATCGGAAGCGCTCGTTTGAGAAACGGAACATCGGCTCTTTGCTCATCGGTGCCAAAGGCTTTCTGCCTGATTTTAAAAAACCGGGAGAGGAGAACTACACCTGGTTTAAGGGGGATGAACACCGGGAAAAAGGAAATTTTCTGGTGGGTGACAGTCTGGCGTTTTTTACGGAGCCGGTCGCAATTCAGCAGATTCATGATGCCTATTTCACAGGCAAATCCATGCTGTTCAAACATTTAAACGCGCTGGAAACCTTCTCAAGTTCCGCAAATAAGATCCAAGATGAGATTGCCGTGGTCGGCATGGGCTGTACCCTTCCCCATGCAGATACCCCGGATGAACTCTGGCAGAATATTCTGGATAAGCGGTACTCCATCTCTCCTATGCCCGACTCCCGTATGGACAAAGAGATCTTCTACGACAAAAATCGCAAGGCCGAGGACAAGACCTATACGGATCTGGCCGGCCATGTAGATCATT
The DNA here is from genome assembly GCA_003354055.1 of Desulfobacteraceae bacterium. The sequence goes on from PIVQ01000163.1 coordinate 10,027, forward strand.
TTGAGTTTGACGCAGAGCGGTTCGGGTATGATGGGGGTAAGAGTAAACGGCTGTCCCGAAGCCAGAAAATGGTATTGGCAACTGCTTATAAGGCTGTTGAAAGTGCAGGACTTCTGGATGAAAACGATCAGATGATCTGTGAGAACCCGAAAAGGACAGCGGTTATCATTGCCACCTGTCTTTCAAATGAGTTGGGCAACGACCTCCAGCTTAAATACTGGTACCCGGAAGTGCTTGCCATGCTGGAAAAGACCCCGGCCTTTTCAGAGCTTGCCGATGATGACAAGGCCACGGTCCGACAGGCCCTGCTGGAAGGTATGGAGGGTGAAAATAAGGGGTACGACCCTGTCCACGGAATTCTGCTGAACATTGAGGCCTCACGGGTGGCCAGCCACCTGGGGGCCAGGGGCACCAACTACATTGTGGATGCCGCCTGCGCCTCCTCCATCACTGCCATTGAAGCCGCCTGCGGAGAGTTGCTCGCAGGAGAACACGACCAGGTGGTGGTTGGCGGGGTCAATACCCATCTGGCACCGGAATCCTTTATCGGGTTTGCTAAAATGGGGACCCTGTCTGAAAAAGGCTCCTATCCATTTGACGAACGGGCTGACGGATTTGTTTTAGGAGAGGGCTCGGTTGTCTATGTGCTCAAGCGGATGAAAGATGCCATCAGGGACAACAATAAGATCTTCGGAGTGATAAACGCCATAGGGTCCAGTTCAGACGGTAAGGGCAAGGCCATTGCTGCTCCCAATCCCAAGGGTCAGATTATGAGTCTTGAACGGTGTTTTGGTAGCATCCGTTCGGAAATCAAAGCTGAAGACGTAGGATTCATAGAAGCCCACGGCACCTCCACCATTGTGGGCGACGAAGTGGAACTTTCCACCCTGAATACCATGTACAACAGATCCAATGCCGGTGTGTCGTCAATTAAATCCCAGATTGGTCATCTTTTGGGCTGCGCCGGTGCGGCCGGTATGCTCAAGGCGCTTCTTGCCGTGAACAAGGGTGTTTTACCTCCCAACGGTCAGTTCGAAAAGTTGTCCAAGGACCATGATTTGAGCAACTCCACTATGTTTATTGTGGAAGATGAAAGACCTTGGGATACTGAAGAGGGCAAAACCCGGAAGGCCGGGGTTTCCTCATACGGATTCGGTGGTATCAACTACCATGCGGTTGTGGAAGAGATGACGGAAAATTATGTTCCCATGAAACGGGATATTTTTTCAGACACCTCCTATGACTATAACGATGATCGGATTGTTGTGGCAGGGCTTGGCGTATTTCTGCCGGGGGCCAAAAACACAGAGGAATTCTGGGAAAAACTGACCAGTGGTGAAAAACAGCTCAGTGAAATTCCTTTAGATAGGTTTGACAATGATGTTTATGTAGCCCAGGGTAAGGATTCTTCTTTTTACCTGCCCAAGGTAAAGGCAGGTGTGGTTAAGGATTATAAATTTAACAACCTGAAATACCGCATGCCTCCCAAAATGGTGGAATCCATTGAACGGGGACAGATCTTCGGTCTTGAAGCCGCCAATGAGGCACTGACGTCAGCAGGGCTCTTGGATATAGAAGGGGCTGCCGCCCGCACAGGCGTTATTCTGGGCACCATTGCCGGGGAACGCCAGAGCAGAAATATTATCAGGGTGCGCAAGAACTATATCGGCCGGGTGATTGAGCAATGTGAAGGACTGGACAAGGA
>PIVQ01001738.1 GCA_003354055.1 Desulfobacteraceae bacterium
GGGGCCGGCCTGATTGATCGGGTTTCTGGGATTGTCGGAGGAAAATTTGATGATGTAATCCGGAAATTGTGTCCTTACCTCTTCAAAAATGGATCGGGCAACATAGGAGGTGGACATGGCCTCTAAAATGAATTCATCTTCCCCGATTAAATCGTACATCACCGGACGGATATGATCTGCCACATATTTGCGGATGGCAAGATCAAATTTAAGGGCCATGGAGGCCTGCTGCTCAATCACCTCGTAAATACGGTTACGGGTCATGGTGTAGGAAGAATAAAACAGGAGAAATGAGAACAGAATGGTAATGCTGCCAATGGCGATTAAAAATTTAGAAGTAATGCTTTTCACCAGTTCTCCGTTACGGCGGTCAGGCCTGTTGCGTAAACTATGGGGCTCTTCTGTCTGCCATCATAACGGCTAAATTCAGTTGCGTCAATTCTCAGATTTCAGGTTGGCGGTGCGGCTTGTTACTGACCTGTTGCAGGAGAAAAAAGGCCGCGCAGGGATTTTTCCCGGCACGGTCTTTTTAATGGATTGTATGCCTTCCCGGTATCAGGATACGGCCAGAAACAGGCTGTTTACCTTTTCCCAGTTGATGATGTCAAAAAAGGCATTGATATAGTCGGGTCGTCGGTTCTGATATTTGAGATAATAGGCATGCTCCCAGACATCCAGGCCC
>PIVQ01001739.1 GCA_003354055.1 Desulfobacteraceae bacterium
TTGAGCAAGATCGTTTTTCCGTTCTTGTTTTTGGCAAGGTAAACATTTACACTTTTCCCGTTGACCATGAGGTGGAGTTCATTCTCTGAAATTAACGTGTACTTTAAGTCATATACCCGATCTTCAATAGTTGCAGTTGCTGTATTTCCTTCATCGCTGTTTATTTCAACAGGGATTGTTTCCTCTTGTATCTTGAGCCTGTATTCCATTTTCTCTCCTTTATGGCCTAAGGCGGCGTATCATAAATAAACCGCCCAGGTAATTGGCGTGACATTTCCAAAGACAGCTATCCGGTTAGGATAGTCTCTTTTGCCTGGATGATTTTAATTTGAGGTCACGCCTAAAGTCTCCAGTTTCCTAATGTATTAAATGGAGTCTGGGCAGTCTGTACAGCACCATGGTCTGTTTTTGTTTTCCTGTTGCACATTTCATCCACAACATAGGCAATCCTGGCAATATCCAACTCACCTAGATTTTCTTCCCAGTCTGAAAAGTGAGTTTCTATAAAGTTTGTAAAAACATCACCTTTTGAAAATGGTTCGGATATCAATACATCAATAAGAAAATCAATGGGGGTTCGAACTCCCAGAATAATATACTCTTTCAGGGCTTTTATCATCTTATCAATGGCCTGGGCACGGGTTTGCGCATGAACCACAAGTTTTGAAAGGATGGGATCGTA
>PIVQ01001740.1 GCA_003354055.1 Desulfobacteraceae bacterium
TTGATGTTGTAGCAATATTGGAAGTACATAAAATAACATATTATACATTATTATCTTTACCAAGATGAGTTTTTCGTAATATTGGATGTATTTTTCATTAAATTACATATTTGCATTGTTGAAATAGAAAATAACACATTATTCTTTATTGCTTTCTCTTTTAAAAGTATCCATAGAATCATCAGTTAAAATTGTAGCTACACATTAAGCAAAAGGTACAGTGAGTTCTTCTATTGTACAAGATGTATTTTATTAATTCAACCTACAAAAGTACATTATATTGTTTTAGTCTTTGATTTCTATTCTAATAATAGTAGATCTACATTTAAAAACATAATAAGAATTCTAATATTATCTTTATTCTTAGTTAGTAATATAAGATTAATAGAAATATAAATAGTAATTAAATAGTAATAACATAGAATTAAGAGATAAAACTAAAATAATTAAGATATTCTGTCTTAGTCTTCGTATTCTTTTGCTTTTTAATAACATTATACTTATTAAATAGATTCTAATCTTACATAATCACATTTTTACCTTACATTATCATTAGTTCTTATAAATTATTTCCCCATATTCTTAGTTGTCATAGCATTATTTTTATAACTTACCATATTATATTTATCATTAAGTGGAAGATCCAAATTTATCATTTATAATGTCACATGCAATTAGCAA
>PIVQ01000883.1 GCA_003354055.1 Desulfobacteraceae bacterium
TTCGGCATCACCGAGCCGGATGCAGGATCCGATGTCATGGCCATGAGTTCCACAGCCGAAGACAAGGGAGACCACTGGCTGATCAACGGCTCCAAAACCTGGATCTCCAATGCAAATGTAGCAGACGCCCTTCTCTTCTACGCCTATACGGATAAAAGCGCCGGTTCCAAAGGCCTTTCCGCCTTTGTGATCGAACCTAAAAATTTCGACGGTATCAAAACCTCTTCCCTGGAAAAGCTGGGCTCTCACTCATCTCCCACAGGAGAACTCTTCCTGGACAATGTTAAAGTGCCCAAGGAAAACATCCTCGGTAAACCCGGAGACGGTGCAAAAATCGTCTTCTCCTCCCTGAACCAGACCCGGCTGTCTGCAGCTGCCGGCGGCGTCGGTCTTGCCCAGGCCTGCCTGGACGCCTCCCTTAAATACTGTAATGAAAGAAAGCAGTTCGGTAAAAAAATCGGTGAATTCCAGATGAACCAGGACATGATCGCCCAGATGGCCACAGAAGTCGAAGCGGCCCGCCTTCTTGTCTACAAGGCAGCCTGGGCCAAAGACCAGGGCAAACTCAACAACGGCCTGGATGTGGCCATGGCTAAATACTTTGTGGGTGAAGTGGCCACAAAATGCTCCAACTATGCCATGAGAATCCTCGGTGCCTACGGATACTCCACTGAATATCCGGTTGCCCGGTATTACAGGGATGCCCCCACCTATTCCATGGTGGAAGGGTCCACCAATATCTGCAAATGGATAATTGCATTAGACCAGCTGGGTATCAGAAAAGCCAACCGCTAAGGATCGGCTCCAAGATTACTTGATCTTTTGTTTTCAAAATCCCCAGTCTTTTAAGGGGTTTTGGAAACAATTTAGATCAAGTTATTTTGTAACGATTCCTAAGTTATAAAGACCGGCACCAGGGCATGCCCTGTGCCGGTCTTTCCCACGCCAACATACGTTGCTAAAGGAAAAGATATGGACCCCAAAGAGATTGCTAAAAAAACCGGAAAAACCGCAAAACTCTACTTCTCAACGGTAAAAGACGAAGACAAACCTTACAACCTCTGGCGTCATTTTGATCCGGAACTGGCAAAAGATATGTCCCTGTATATCACAGGCCAGATGTATGCCCGGGAAAAGATCCCCCACCCTACCCGGCAGCTGGTAACGGTAGCGGCCCTGACAGTATTGTCAAAGCCGGACGAACTGAAGCTGCATATCCATGCGGCCCTGAACGTGGGATGCACGCAAGAGGAGATTGCCGAAGTCATCTTCCAGACCAGTATCTACGGCGGCGTGCCTGCAGCCAATACGGCACTGGCTGCTCTGAAAGCTGTTCTGGAAGAGCGGGAAGAAGAGGCGTAATTTAAATTCGGCGGCCCAGGATGGTATTCCAGATTCCGTCCGGGCAACGGCGCTCAACAATATGAACCGGAAGGTCCTTTAAAAAAGCCAAAACCTTCCGGGTTTCGGTATTCAACAGCCCGGATAGAATAAACCGTGGTTTTTCCAGAAACCCCGGATGGGCAATGATGTGCTGCATCACATCATAGTGTATATTGGCCACCATAAGGTCACAGGGAATAGTCATCATCTCTTCCCCACGGGCCTGGAAGGCTAAGATCTTATTTTCAAACCGGTTCAGCCGGATATTTTTCAAGGTGGTTTGAACTGCCAGATGGTTGAAATCACAGGCCAGGACCTGATTGCACCCCAGGGCAGCCGCGCCTAAGGAAAGAAGTCCTGTCCCCGTACCGATATCCACCACCCGATCGATATTTTCCTTTGAACAAATCCTTTGAATCAGGGTAAGGCAGTCTTCTGTGGTCTGGTGGCGGCCGGTGCCGAAAACGACCCCGGGATCCAACAGCACCTCTTTGTCCGTGGCTTTTATAGCGTCGGCATCCGCTCTTTCCCAGGGCGGTGCAATACAGAGGTTTTCCACCCAATAGGGTTCGATCCTGTCCCCGTGCCAGTCTTCACCGCTCATCTCATAGTGTTCCACCAGAGCGGTTTCAGGATTCCGGGTTTCAAGTTCGGTTATCAAATCATTAACAGGAGCGGAAAAAAACAAAAAGGCAGTACCGTCCTCTTCCCAGGTACCTAAATAATTGGCATGGGCTTCCACTGCCGCATCCACCACGGGAATACGGTCGAAATTATAGATATGTAATTGTTCGTAAGGATTTTTCATAAAGGGTCTCAAAGTGGGGGTCAATGGTTGTCAATAGATACGTCAGGCAATGCAGGCAGATAAACACTGAAAATACTGCCTTTGCCCGGTTCACTTTCTGCGGTGGTAAAGCCGCCATGATTTTCTGTAATCCCGAAGACCGAAGCCAGTCCCATGCCGGATCCTTTTCCCATCTCCTTTGTGGTGAAAAAGGGATCAAATATTCTGGGCAGGACTTCAGGCTCAATACCGGGTCCTTCATCTTCCACTGAAAACCGGACAAACCTGCCGGACACCCGGGTATCCAGTGACACCTGGAAACCGTCAAGCTCCAGGTTACAGGTTCTCACCCGGACCATCCCGGCCCCATCCATGGCATCGGCGGCATTGAGAAGCAGATTCATAACCACCTGTTCCATCTGAGAACGGTCTGCCTGAACAATCCACAGGCCTCGGGCATAATCGGTTTCCAACTTCATTTTTCTTCTGCTGCTGGCCAGGATAATCAGGCTGCCCCGGAGAATTTCATTGAGATTCAAAGGACCCGGTGCATATTTACCGCTCCGGGCAAAGCCCAGAAGCTGCTGCACAGAGCGAGAACCGGTCTCCACCAGCATGCGAATTTTTTCAGCCTTTTCAA
>PIVQ01000884.1 GCA_003354055.1 Desulfobacteraceae bacterium
TGGAGCAGGTTGTTCTTTGCCTCTTCCGTCATATCGAAGATGTTGGCATCGGCAATAACAATGTTTTCAGGATTGAGTTCTTTTTTGACCAGTTTTTTTAAGTCTGAGTTGATTGAGGATTTGAGACTGGAAAAGTTTCTTCTTTTGGATCGGACTTTAGAAAAATCATCTCCGACATCCCAGATCTGTTTGATCAGTGTGTCCGTATCAATGGCCGAAAGTTCGTTTATGGCCTCGTCGGAGGTGTAAAATGACTGGATTGCTGTGATTGCTTTATGTTTTACAGATCCGTGACGGTAATTCAGATCCTTAACAGCCTGGGTGATGCCGGATAAAGTAATGGATACATTGCCCAAAGGGGGGAATCTCCTTAATATCAGTGGTTGATGACATTGTATTATGATATAAATGAATTATTATTTCAACCGGTCCTGAGGATTTCAATTATATCTTTTTTTAAAAATAAAGATATAATTGAAATCCTTTGAAAACCCCTGTTTTTAAACTATTCCGTTGATATTTTTTTAAATTATGCTAAAAATATACGAATATGAGTAAAGTATTAACAATTTCCGGACAGAGAGGTGGTTCCGGTAAAAGTGTAACCGCCTTAAATCTTGCCGTTTCTCTGGGGCTTTATGAGAAAAAAGTACTGCTGGTAGACTGTGACCCCCAGGGGTGTGTGTCTGAGTGGTCCGGTGTCAACGCCACTGGATATCCTTTTGATCTTGCCTCAGTACTCACCGGCAAAGCCACTACTATTGAAGCCATATCAAAGACAGAGTTTAACTATCTGGACATACTTCCGGCCGGGTTTAACCTGTTTCAGGTTGCATTAAAATTGTCCAGACTGGTGGCAAATGAAAAAATACTGCGGCTGCTCATGGAAGATATACGAACCGATTATGATTTTATTATTATGGACGCGCCCTCTTCATACGGATATCTGAGTATAGCGGCCCTGACTGCGGCGGACTGGCTGATGGTTGCAGTGCCTCCCCAGGACAACTGGGTAGAAGATTTTCATTCCCTGTTAAAATCCATCCAGTACATCAGACAAACCCATGATACCTCTTTAAAAATAGGTGGGCTTCTCTTTAACCGATATCAAAGCATTGATGAAATTCTGGATGGTCTGACCGATCAGCATTTGTCAGATACCCGAAATCTGATTTACGATACTATAATTCCAAGGGATACGGCCGTAGATCAGGCCATAAATAAAAAAATACCCCTGGCGCTCTATGATATTAAATCCCCGGCATCTGACGGTTATTTACAGGTTGCCAGGGAAGTCATACTTGCGTTTACATGAATACGAGGTGACCTAAGTGAAGCTTACTACCAATCCGGAAACCATCCAGGAAAGCGAAAAAGAATTCATAGATACGATAAATGCAGAGCTTGACTGGGATGCCATAGAACAGTTGCTGCTTGATAAGCACGGGTTTGTGGTTGAGGACGATGTGGATTATAAAGATGGAAATCTTGTCGTACACAACAATGAGATTGCATATAAGTTTGAGTTTGAGATCAAGGTGCCTTTATCGGTTATCTTTAATCGGGACGGCGACTGCCTTGACATCTCAACCCAAAGAGATGAGTCTGATGATGAAATTGAGCCCATGGAAGGGCTTGTTGACGAGATTGACGAGTCCGATACCGAAGCCGGCAGTATACAGGCAACTCCGCAGGATTCAGGCAAAGTCGGAGAGATGGCATCGGAGATTGCAGACATGATCTCTGAAATCAATAAAGAAGGAGAGTAACGGATATGGAGCCGGTACCGGGCAGTGAAGCCAGCCAGGAGTATGTCAGGAACCAGTTGGACGAGATTCTGGCCAGAGAGATTACATCCTTTATTGACGTGGATTCGGATGCTGCCATGATGACCTTTAATCTGGCAACCATATCCTGTATCACTATCATTGTGGAGCGGGAACGTGAGATCAAACAATATGCGGATTTTCCGCCGGAGCGGTACAATAAGGAATCCTTTGCCTCCGAGCTGGTGGACATTGGACTGGACAATGACAGCTATCTTGCAAATGCCATCAATATTTCATTGAAATCCGGCTATATCAGTGACCAGGAAAACGGAGAACTCAAAGCCGAAATGCCCGCCTTTATGATGGCAGGCTTCCTGGATTCCATGTTTCCGGGTATGCAGGGATTAAACCTGATTGCCTTTGTTCTTCAAATGCACCATGAGGTAGGTTCGGGACGAAAAAGTCTGGAGCTGGCCAAACAGAGTTTTGAGTCTACATTAAAGAGCCGGGGGGTTGCAGTAACCCATGATAATGCTGAAAAACGGGCCAGTGAATTGGCCTCGGGTGCACAGCAGGCTGCCACGGCTCAGGCCAAAGCCATTTCCACAAAGCTGAAAAAAGAAAATTTGAATCGATTGTCCAAACTGATTAAAACCAGAAAGAAGCGGGGCGAGTATCAGGAAAAGGTCAAGATTCAGAATGTATTTGATAAAGGTCCGACCAAAGAAGAGTTAGAGGCTGAAAAACGGGAAATACAGCAGGCAGAGGAAACCGCACGGAAAGCGGCTGAACTGGCAAGGGAGCTTGCAGAAAAAGATGAAAAGATAAAAGAGGCTGAAGAGGCCGCTCAGGAACTGGCCCAGCAACTCAAAGCCCTTGAGGAAAAAGAAAGCGCACTGACATCTGCCCAGGAAGAGGCGCGGATTGCCAAGGAAAAAGCAGCTGAACTTGAAGCACGTGAAGCTGAGATGGCTGAAAAAGAAGCCCGCCTTAGAGAACTTGAAGAAAAGATTCGCCTGAAAGAAGAAGAGGCAAAAC
>PIVQ01000164.1 GCA_003354055.1 Desulfobacteraceae bacterium
TGAACAATAAACTCGCAGCAGGTATCACCCATACCAATGGCTTTAACCGTCTCTGTTTTAACCGGTCCTTTGCAAAACGGTGTAAAGAGGCTCTCAAACATACCTGCGGAACAAAGGCAGAACACGGGGTTAGGCTCGGCAAGGCCTGCCTGGACAAGATCGCACCCGCAGGTTTCCAGCCTGAAGTGGGCGGTGTTGCCCATCCGAATCCAGAAATTGGATGCCGTGAGTTCCTCTTTCCGCCGTTTGTTGATGGCCTCAATCAGTTCATCAACAGATTGCGGGCGTCTTCCATAATGGGCAATGGTTTTTTTAAGAAGCTGGGCTGCACATTGTTTTCCGGCATCCCTCATGGTTGCACGTGACAGCGATAGATCCCCCCGCAGGTCCAGGGAATCGGTGACCGCTTTTATCCAGACTCTGTTTCTTTCAATGGCAGTGTTTTGTATCTTTGTTTCAGACATATCTCCCTCCATTTGATCTCATAGTTTTTCTCCCCGAATTAAACAGGATCTCAACAATATTCCTGATGTACTGCTCATCTGAAATCCCTTCAATGGCCTGCTCGGGGAATGGAACGATTGCCTTGACATGGTCGGCAATATTTTTGAAGACCTGAACCCGGGAGGCAGGTTCAAGCGTATTTCTGCGAAGCAGGGCCTGAAGCACGATGTTGGCAAGGTCCGGTGTTACCTTCTGCCGGAGTCTTGCGCACAGGTGGGGAAATTCTTTCAGGGAGTTGAACTTGCCCGACAGGATAAGGTTAAGCTCCGGCTGACTGACTTTCGGGCTTCGGATCACAATGGTGTTTGCGGCAATATCTCCGATTCTCTGTCCTTTTTTTGAGATTAGGGTGGCAATGCCGCCCACCATGTATAAAAATGGCAGACCGTCAATGGCCCGAAGCAGATTCCGGACAACGATCTGGCTGAGTCGAAGCTGCAGGCCCTGGACATCCATGACCCGCAGTTTGAAAAGTCTTTTCCCAAGGGTTTGCCCGTTCCAGACCCATTCCGTGATAATGGCGTAGGAAAAGGAGAGGAAGAAGTAAAAAAGCATATAAAGGGCACCTGAAAGATCCTGGCTGATGATCTGGAACAGATTGATGATCTTGCCGGCAAATGAGAGGATTGTCATGATCAGAAGCCAGTCAATACTCCAGGCCAGAAAGCGGGTTACAGGACCTGCCAGCATCAGGGGAAAGACCACACCCTCGGGTGTTGTGATGGTTAATGTATCTGTTTTTTGTGAGGTCATGGCAGGGTTTTTCCGTCACTCATTTTTTTCCCGGAGACAGAAAGGAAGATGATCAGCCCGATACACTGGACCCCGCCAAAGGCAATTTTCAGATCATAGGAGATAAAGGGTTCGTGGTATTGGGAGAGAAAGGCTTCAATAAACCCGGCCCATAAAAGCATCAGGCATACCCCTCCCATAATGGTAAACAGGTCGGAGGATACGTTGCGGAATCTTGTTTTCAGGGACACAGGTTTGCCCCGGCCGATCAGGGCGCCTGCCAGGATAAAGCCGGCCTGGCTTGCCAGGATGATTGCCGGCAGCTCAATGGAGCCGTGGGGAAGAAGCCAGCCGAGCAGGAACTTTGTCTGCCCTGCCAGGATATAGTCTGCGACGGTGGCCCCTAAAAAGACCCCGTTTGAAAAAAGGACCAGGATGGTACCAACCCCCCAGGTAATCCCGAGGCTGAGTGCAAGAAAAGAGACCCGGGTATTATTTGAGATGAGTTGAGAGGCAAAGCTTGACTTATGTCCGGCAATCTGGTCTTTGTTTTGTCTTTCTTCCTTTGCCACACGCTCGGCAGGATCCTGCATCAGGTGGGAAAAGGGCATCAATGCCTGTTTGGCGTTTTTATCGATTCCAATGGCTGCGGCACCGAACACTGAGCCGGCCGTTAAAATTGCCACTGCCAGCCAGAACGCTGTGATATGTTTCCTGAAGGTGACGGGAAAGGTGTGAAAGAGCCATACAAAGGGTCGAAAGCGTCTCGGGGACCTCCGGGTTTCATGGATGAGGGAAAATGCCCTGCCCACGATGGATTCAAGGTATACCCTGACGTCCTGCCGGGCTGAAAAATCCATGAGTTTTGCAAGGTCTGCAGAAGAGCGCTGGTACAGGTAGTGGAATCGCTTTATCTCATCGGTGGTGAGCTCAAGGTTTGGATCATTCTGAAACCGGTCCAGAAGGGTTTCAAGCTCTGTCCAGAGACCCCGGCCTTCTTTTATAAACTTATTGAGGTCAAGTATCATAGTACCTGCCTTTTTTTAAGTGTCATATAATGGGAGATGGTCTTCAGGGTAAACTCCCGGTAGGGGTGAAGAAAAAAGCCGATGCCAAGTTTGTGAAGCGACCCTTCAAAACCCTTTAGAAAATGCCATAAATAGTGCCCGCCAAGACTGGTATATATATCATCAACAGATCCGATGTCCTCTGAAGAGAACAGGGGGGCGGCCGTCAACGGCTTGAGCATATTAACCACTACAAGGTGGCGGCGGCTCAGGATATGGATATTGTCTAAAAGACTGTCTGCAATGGCGGAATCATCAAGGGTGGTCAGAATAATCAACAATGACCGTTTCCGTATCTTATTGCCGATAAAAGTAATGCATTCGGTGAAATCCGGGGTGACGCTACGGGGTTCAATGGTGTACAGGGCATCCCTGCAGGCCGTGTAATGGGCCTTGGAATTTCCGGCCGGGATAAACCGTTCCATTCTGTCGCTGAAGACGCCCACCCCGAAATTATCCCCCTGGCGTTCCGCAGCCATGCCGACGGATAGCGCGGCTGTGATATATTTTTCCAGTATTGATTCTTTTGAGGTTTTCCCTTTTGATATGCCCTGCCTTGATTTGGAAAACGCTCCGGCATTTCTTGCACTCATCCGTCCCGCATCAATAAGGACATACACATCCTGAGTCCTCTCTATCTGATACATTTTTGAGACCGGAATGCCCCTTCTGGCCGTGGCCTTCCAGTGGATGTCTTCATAGTTGTCACCGGGAAGATACTCCCTCAGCCGTTCAAATTCCCGGCCTTTGCCCACACTTTTCTGGGCATGGAGGCCGAATCCCATATCAGGAAAGAGTGCGGCCAAAGCTCTTCTTTCCGGCATCATATCGGGATACACCCGAAGTTCGCATTGAAGGGGAACCTTACGGCGGACCGCCCAGAATCCGAATTTTGAAACCGTTTCCAGGTAGCAGGCATCAAGGATGTACTGCCCCTGTTTTAACCCTGTAAGGGGCCAGTCAAAAATAACGGTTTCCTGTTTCAGCACGATCTCCTGTTCATATGGAGATGCAAACCGGTTTTCCGGAAATAAGAGTCCGATTTTCAGCCGGGTGTGTTTGGTGCCGGAAATGGTGACGGGGAATGTGCTTTCTCTGTTTCTGGACATGCGGACAAGGTCCGGGAACACAACGGAAAGGCCCTGAAACCTTGAGATATAAATATCAACTGCGGCCACGCCGCCAAAGCCAAGGAGGGCAATAACCGCTCCATCAAAAGCCAATACGCTTTTTAATGCAAACAGCCCGATGCCGGTCAGGGCAAATAAGGCGATCAGTTTTGTGCGCGGGGCAACTCTCATACGCTTTACCTGGGCACCGCAACTTTCATTAGAATGTCCCGGATCACTTCCTTTACGGATAAGCCTTCGATTTCATACTCAGGCCTCAGTATGATTCGGTGCTCCAGTGTGGGAACGGCCATTTGCTTAATATCATCCGGGGTTACAAAATCACGGTCATTTACGGCTGCAAAGGCTCTGGCGGAAAGGATAATTGCCGCCGTCCCTCTGGGGCCTGCACCGGTTAATACCGCTTCATGGGTGCGGGTGCTCCTGATGATGTCCACACTATACCGGATCAGTTCATCCTTTATCAGAATCTGGTCCAGGATGTTGCGAAACGCAGCCAGGGTCTGGGAGTTCAGTACCTGATTCACTTCGCCTGCGGCCAGAATTTTTTCAGGGGCGTCTTTTCCGATGATTTTTCTGGCCAGGTCAAGCTCCTCTTCCAGGCTCGGGGTATCCATGGAAATTTTTAACAGAAACCGGTCCTTCTGGGCCTCGGGCAGGGGATAGGTGCCTTCGTATTCAATGGGATTCTGGGTGGCAAAAACGGTGAAATTTTCTGACAGAGTGTGGGTGTCCCGGTCAATGGTTACATTTTTTTCCTGCATGGCCTGGAGCAGGGCCGACTGCGTCTTGGCCGGTGCCCGGTTGATTTCATCTGCCAGAAGAAAGGTGGTAAATACGGGACCTTTCACAAGGCTGAAACTGTTTTCCTTTAAGTTGTATACATTGGTTCCGGTGATATCCGCGGGCATCAGATCCGGGGTAAATTGAATTCTTGAAAACTCGCACCCGAGGATATGGGCCAGTGTCCGGACCAGAAGGGTCTTGCCGACTCCGGGTACCCCTTCCACGAGGGCATGATGACCCGTGAAAATGGCGATCAATGCGTAATCAATCACCTGGTCCTGACCGATAATGACTTTGGAAACTTCCTTTTTTGCACGATCCAGTATCTGTTTTAAAGTGCTGGTGTCAGTATTCATTGGTTTTTCCCTTTTGAGAGTATTCTGCATATCCGGATGTAATCATCCACTGGCTTTCCCATTGGATTTATTTTCTTGGGACTGTCCGCTTCTATTTTTTCAAACAGCCCGGCATAAACTTCCGAGGCCTTGTTATCTTTTACAAAAGCTTCTTTCCAGGCGGTTTTGCATTCGTTTATAAGGCGGGATTTAGGGATGTGCTGTTTTAAAAGACTTGTCAGACCGGACAACAGTTTCTGGCCTGAACCTTGGTGCGTATCCATCATGGCCGCAAGTTCCTTTTGTTCATCCGGTGGCACAAGACCTGATGCCCTTTTCCAGATAATCAACAGTACTAAAATCGTAAAGAAGACTAAAGGTCCATAGAGGTTGTACTTTTTGACAAGGGTGGAAATTCCTGAGTGCTGCTGTACACCAAAGTGAAATTCATCAAAAATAACCCGGTGTCGCCCTTGGGCTAACCAGGCCAGAAGCTGGCTGTTATTGTCTTTTTTCAGGGATTCGTTGCTGAATATATAGGAATCGGCAAGCAGTATCACCCGGCCTTTGCCAAATTCTCTTTCAATGATAATTGGCTTGCCAGGCCTGCCGTCAACTTCATAGACTGTTTCCCAATGCTCAGGATCCGGGGTGAACCACAGGGCAAGGGGCCATGATACCGATTGGTATAATTCATCGGGGGCGGGCTCTGCAGATAGAGGGCCTTTTTCGGTTTTATGATACCGGACTTCAATGCCCCATTTTTTGTACAGGTCCACCCTCTGGGGGGCGTCTATCTCAGGATTGTCCTTTTCAGAGGTATCCGTTTCCGGATCCGCTGGCTTTGTATCAGCCGATTCCGTTGAATCTGTTTCCGGGTCCGGGCAATCGCTATCAAAAGAGCTTAAGTCTGCGGGTGTTAAGGCTACAACCAGGCGGCATCCTGATCTTACCAGGGCTTCTATCTGCTCATATTCTTTTTGGGGAATGATATGGGTTTTGCCGGACCTGATACCGAGAAAAAAGAGGCTGGTGTCCGCTGGTGCATCCAGTTGGTCAATCGAAGAGAAATTGCGCTCCACCGTCACGGAATCGAGCCGTTCCAAAGACGCTACCAGAGCCTTGCTACCAAGGGGGTCCGACCGCAGCGACGAGTAGGGCGGATAAATATCACCGGCTTTAAATCTCAGCAGGAACAGATTGACCAGTAAAAGGCAGAACAGGCCGATCAAAAGGGCAAAACAAAATTTTAGGAACTTACCCCGCAACATCCATTATCCTTTTCTGAGTACTGGCAAATTCATCGAACATCTGCCTGTTGACGGCATGCATCCCGTACCATACCCTGTCCACTGTTTTTACGGTATCGTCAAACAGGTTTACCATATCCTTTTTTGTATGGGCCCTTCTTGAAAATTCCTCTCTGTACTCCCTGTTGGATTTATGCCCGGCAATCCCTATGAGGTTTTGATCTGCAAGAAATGCAAGAGTTCCCAAGTAGAGCGCCCGGATGGCAGAGCGTAAATCACCTTTTTCCATCAGTTCCCTTGCAAATTCGACCCATTGGTCTGAGGGCAGTTTGTCCGCAAGCAGATTTTCATCTTCAATATCAGGGAGGGCATCATTGGGGGCGGCAGGCGCCGTGTCTTCTTTGGAACGCAGCCGAAGTCTGTACAGAATAATAATGACCAATAGAATGGCAATCATCACAATCAGGCCGATGGTCAGGTGCCGGGGTTTAACCGTGCTTTCCGGCTCTTCAGACTCAACAGGTTCGGAGTCTTCTCGAAATATCTTTGCAAGCCATTCGAAAAACGCATCTATCCATGAGCCGATGGTCTTCAGGGTATCTTTAATCCCAGACAGCACCCATTTTAAGGCCGTGTATATAAACCCCCTGTCCGGATCTTTTTCTTGGATCTCTTCCTTCGGCATTCTCCAGGTATATTCCCTGCGACTCATGACATGGTCGATGGATGATTCAAGGGCATCCGCATCAATATGCCCGGTCTCTATGGACTGTGCGGCAGGGGGCGAAGTATTTGCAACAGTGGTGTCAGGCATGGAAAAGGCTGAGATACAGATAAGGACCAGGACGGCTTTTTTGGAAACGGTCCTTATGGCGTTTCGTCTGTCCTGCTTAATTGTACTCAGATCCGCCATCAGGTCATCCCCGGTTCTCCGTGACTGATAATAAAATTTTAAAATGGCATAAGCGGTTTTGATCAGCGGGTCTATGGCAAGGTGTGTCAGGCAGAAGACGGACAGGAGAAAGGTCGTGTTTAAGACGTTAAATCCGCCCATCGTAAACACGGATTCAACCCCGAACAGGGACTTGGCCAGAAACGGCAGCATATAGACGGTAATGCCGATATTCAGGAATACAAAAATACCGAAGATCAGAAGGATCAGCAATAGAAGGTGATTCAGCAGGGTGTATTGCTGTGCCGCTGAAAAATCATCCTTTAGCGGTTTTGTGATGGGGATGCCGCCGGATGTTTTGGTTGAAAAGTCATGGACCAAAACCATTTGATACATGGCAAAGGTCCAGGCAAACGGGAGGGTGACAAGCAATGCGATGGGCAGAATAATTATAGACGACGCATGGAGGACGGTCTGGGTCATTGCCATCTGAGAAACAGACGACAGGGACCAGACCCTGGTTTTATTCCGGTTGACATAGTCATAGATTTTTATGGAAAAAACAGATTGCCATGTTTTCATCCAGGCATAGAGCAATGCGAGTCCCAGAGAGGCTGTCAGGCAGTAGTCCCGGGCAAAGGCATTTTTTGCCATGTCATTCCAGAAGTAAAGCAGCCCCAGCAAAAAGGGCATGGTCCCAAGATAATAGGGTATGAAAAAGACCACTGGGATTTTGCGCAACACATGGAAAGCCTCTTCAAGCAGTTGAACCGCGCCTGTGTTTATCCGCTGGCTTGTCCGCCGGTTTCCCCGCCGGTTTGTCTGGTTTTTCATATGGCCTGCCATAAATTCTGCCACAGGGTGCCCTCATGAAATGAGGACGGCATTTCTAAGAGAAACTGGCCCAGATAAAAAAAACAAAGCCATAAAAAAGTCAAAGATCCTAAAAAAAGAAAGGTTCCGAACAAGAGCCTGAGCACAGGCCTGAAAAAGGCAAACCGGTTCTTTTTTTGGGTGTCAAAGGCTTTAAGGTTTGACAGGCAGTTGGCGCAGATCACCCTGTCTTCATGTTCAGTGATACATTCCCTGCAGAATAGATTATTGCAGTCAAGGCATATGGCAACCGCTTCTCTGCCGCTGTGATTAAAACACCTCTGCCTGGCCAGGTCCTGCATTTATTTCTCCTGCTTCCAGAGAAAGAGCAGTCCTGCTACGCCCAAACAAAAATACATTGCAACTAAAAACATTTCCTTACCAAGAAGTATGGGATAGTCAAAGTAGTCTATTTCAGCGACCAGTTTAATGGTCTCCCATTGATTATGAGATACTTTGGCCCATGTCTCTATATTTGTCATATAAAAAAACATGTATTCGATATAGTTTGAGACACTGCCGAGAATCAGGAAAACCAGGGCTGTTATTGTAATTGCTTTAATCCGCCGGGAAAGATCACTGCCCGCCTGCCTGACCACGGCAATTGTGCTCAACAGCAGCACCGAAAGCCCCAGCACGCCGATTGTAATGAGCATCACAGGCGGATGAAACAGCAGGGTCAGTGCTAAAAAAACACCATGGATCATTAATAGGAAAAATGAGAGCCTGTGCCAGACCTTTGAAATCTTTTTCAGAGGTGTCTGGCTGACGTGTTTTAAAATTGCACTTGGCTTTGCAGTTACCCTTTCTTTTCGGATTTTTTCAGCAGGCAGGGTGCCCTGCAGGGCTTCAATTTGCGGAATAAGAAGTTCCAGCAGTTTTTTTCCGGATTTTACGCTGGTGACAGATTTGATCTTTTCTTTTTGAACTGAAGAGTAGATCCAGCATTCGCAGGAAGGACCTTTGATTAAAAGCCGGATTAAATAATAAAGGAACACCAGACAGATAAGGGCAGGAAAAACAACAATCTCCTGGGAGTTGCCGCGCCAGGCCCATGCGCCCAAAGCGCCTGTCAAAAGAAAGAGGATGGAGACAAAGATGAGCCTGAAAAGCCATGTTTTTGTTTTCAAAATCCGGATGGCCTGGATATCCTTGAAAAAAAATCGTTTGTATCTTTCCGATACTCCGGTTGATTCAACCATCAGCAGATGGTCCGGGCCGATCCATATCCTGTCGGTGCCGATGAAATTCCGCTTTTTCCCGGAAAATTTTTTATAGTCTATTGCTTTGGGTGTCATAATATTCAAATTTAAGGCTGATTAATGATAATGAACAGAAAACCGATCCAGCCGATTATCTGAGCTGAAGACAGAATAAAGGCCACAATAAACCGCCATTTTTTACCCCTTGGGGCAACACTGGAATCTGATTTCCAATACCGGATGACAAGATAGATGGCCGCAGGTGCGGTGATACAGGTGAACCAGGTGAAAATAATGGATATCAGAGGAAAAATACTCAGCCGCAGCGCCAGGCTGTCGGGGAGAAACCGGTAGGTTTCAAGGGTATCCAGTTTTTTCTTTTTCTTGCCGGATTCCAGGCAGGAAAAACAGATATGGGTATTGTCCATTTCAATATCACACAGGGCACACAAAAACCTTCCGCATGACGAGCAGGGGATAACTGCCTTTTTTGTGGGATGATAAAAACATCCGGCATCATCTTCAATGACAAGGTTTTCCTGCTCAAAGTCTGTTTCAGACGCTCTGACCGCTGCGGGGAAAACTTCGGTAAGGATCAATGCCCCGCAATGGTCGCAGGGCGCAAATTCCTTGCTGTTAATATGACTCTCATTAACAGGGGTGTTGCATTTTTCACAATTTATCATGTCGGCCTGTATCTTACCTGCAAAGTATTATCGGTTTTTGATCACCCGTGTGCTGCAGATTCTATCGTGCAGGGTTCGTTTTTCTGAGTCAAAGGCTGCCATTATATAGCCGATGCAGAGAATCAGACCGCTTAACAGTTCGCCTAAGCACCGGGCAAAGGCCCTCAGATAAGTCACTTTTTCACCTTCAGCAGTCACCACCTTCAATCCGCACACCATCTTGCCGGGCGTGGCCGCAAATTTGCCGATAAACCATGTGGTATAGGTAAAACTCACTGCCCATTGCAGAAAGCTCATAATAATGACAGGGATCATAACGGCCTGGAAATCTTCCGGATCCGTCACAGTAGGAATGATCATCGCTCCAAAGGCCAGGTTGATGACAAAATTGACGATGGCAATGATGATGCCGTCTATTATTTTTGCACCAAGGCGGATCCAGAACCCTGCATAGATCATCTCTCCCATGGAGACTCCCTCACGGATTTTCTGAAGGAACGCGGGTTTGCAGGAGGCGCAGACCAGATCATTTTGAAATTTGGCCAGTTCATCTTCGGGAAAAGATTTGCCGCATTCGGAGCAGAATTTTTGAGGGGCGGTTTTTTCTCCGGTGTCCTGTTCCAACCGGGAAGAACCTTCGGAAGAGCCGACTTCCTTTGGTTCCCCTGCTTTTGAATCGAGCTTTCCAAAGGGGATCCAGTCGGTCATGGTTTCATTCCAGACCAGGGTGTCGTCCGTAATGGTTCCGGATTCAACAAGGGTGTTAAATTCTGCTTCGGTTATGGGGCCTTGTTTCTCTCTATTGATAGCATAGTACCAAGTCATAGCCTGTCTCCCGCTTAATAGAATGGAAAATTTTTAAGAAAGATGAATGTGATATTTTATAAATATGGTTAGGAATCGTTACAAAATAACTTGATCTAAATTGTTTCCAAAACCCCTTAAAAGACTGGGTATTTTGAAAACAAAAGATCAAGTAATTTTGGAGCCGATCCTTAGTCAATTCCCGCCGCTCCCGGGGGAAGATTGATTTTCAGGTTGGAACCGGGTTCCTTGTATTGGTTCAATACGCTTTTGATTTTAAGGGCTTTTTTCAAAAAGTCTTTTCTTCCGATGAGAAAAATCCGTTTATGATCTCTTCCTGACTGGGAGATTTTGACAAGATTCATGGCCTTCATCATCTCCACGGTCTCCACGACCTCTGATTTTGTTTGTGACAGCACCTTGGACATGGTTTCCACGGTGTCGTCATAGAGCAAATTATTCTGTTGATGGACCTGCATGAGATGGAGAACCCGTGCCGTCCCCTCAAAAAGGTCCGGCGGTGCCTTGGTGGCTTTGTCGGTCAGTTCGTTCAGCCGGCTGGCAATGGCAATCAGGCATTTGGAAATCACCGACGGGGAGGCTTTCATATAGGATTTAAATATTTTTTTGGGAATCCGGATGACAGTACACTCTTCAACTGCCGTTGCCGTGGCAGTCCGCTGGTGGTCCCCCAGCATTAATGCCATCTCCCCGAAAACAGACTGATCATCCAGCCTTGTCAGCACAAGTTTCTCATTGTTGTCAATTATTGAGATTTCCACCAGGCCGGATTTGAGGATATAGGCATCCTCTCCATAGTCGCCTTCGGTAAAAATTTCCTCACCTCCGGGGATCCTCTGAAGGGTTAATCCCTTTGCCGCCTTTGGAGGGGGGGCGGTTTCTTCAATATAAGTCATGAGCGGGGTGGATTTTTGATCCGGCATTGTCTTACCACCTTTCAATTGAGTTAGAATTCAGTCCAACTATCAGTAAAAAAGACTTAAAAAGCAAGGAAAAAAACCAGTAAACAGCTGTAGGTGGCGGTAGGCAGCCTCCTTCCGGATTACCTTTTTCAACCTAAAAACGGACTTATTGAAAAAACGGACTGATATCCCCCACATCCGGCACGGCTGACGGTTCCGCATAGATGAAGGCGCCCCTGCACGGATACTGGCTGATATTTCTGAGCCGGACAGCGTTTTCCTTCTGCGAGGAGGAGAGGCTGTGGCGGAGTCTCGTGAAGGCTTTCGCGTATAAATAGGTGATTTCTCCGTCCAGTTCACCGAATCGCTGTGAACGTTCGACCACCTTTGCCCGGTCAGCGGTGTTCCCCTTGAAAATTTTTCTCAGTTCTGCGGCAATACGTTGCCTGATATCTACCATTTCCATAAGATATTTTTTTTGTTGTTGAATCAGG